>JAHEEZ010000268.1 GCA_024640445.1 Acidobacteriota bacterium
ACCGACGATACGCTGAGCTTCTGCCTCGACGACGGCGAGGCTTTGCTGGATGGCCCGGCTTCGATGAGCGAGCCGGAAACCGTCATCCTTCCCGGCGATTCCGTGACCAGCGAATCTTCAACCCGCACCTTCGATCCTTCAGATAGTTCATCGGCGAATTCCGGCCCTCCCGACATATTGCCAAGTCAAGGCTTTCGGCATCTCTCGCGCTCAAGAGTCATCGTCATTGCGGGTGTCGGATTTGTTATCGTGACACTCCTGGGACTCGGTTTCTTTTGGATATACATCGGAGCAAGCGCGAAACAGTTCAACTCAGTGGCGGTAATTCCATTTCTCAATGAAAGCGGTGACAACGATGTTGAGTACCTCTCCGATGGAATCACCGAGTCGCTGATAAGCAAACTGTCAAAATCCCCCGACCTCTCCGTGAAAGCCAGCAGCAGCGTGTTCTTCTACAAAGGGAAGAAGATGTCGCCGAAGCAGTTCGGGAAAGATCTGAAGGTAGAGGCCGTGGTCCTGGGACGATTCGTGAAACGAGCCGATGAGATTCGGCTTCATTTGGAGATCGTCGATACGGATAAGGAAAGCGTTATCTGGAGCGATGAATTCAGGCGTGATATATCGGACCTTGGCTCACTCCAGGACGAAATTGGAAACGCGGTGCTGAAGGGCCTCAAGAACGTTTCTTTGGACTCGGAGGTTGCTCAGGACAAGAGGATCGACCCTGAGGCGGAACGACTGAACATGCTGGGAAGGTTCTATCTTTCCAAACGCAACTCAAAAGAATTCGCAAAGGCCAGGTCTTCATTCGAATCGGCGATCAAACTGGTTCCTGACTATGCGGCCGCATATGCGGGCCTTGCCGACACCTATATGCTGATGACAGCGTACAGCAACACAACAGACCCGAAGATCTACATGCCGCTAGCCCGGGAAGCCGCTTCAAAAGCGATTGAACTGGATCCGAATGTGGCAGAGGCCCATGCCTCACTTGGAAGAGTTCTTTGCTTTTATTATCGCGAGTTCAACGCCGCAGAGGCGGAGTTCAAACGAGCCATTCAGATCAATCCTGACTATGCAACAGGACACTTCTGGTACTCGGAATACCTCATTGTCACCGGTCAGAATGAGGCGGCACTTGCTGAGATCCGCAAGAGTCTGGAACTCGAACCGCTTTCGCTTCCCATAAATCGATATTACGCGAACACCCTAATGTTCTTGGGGCAACTTCGCGAATCGGAAGAACAGTTGAAGCGTACAGAAGAACTCTTCCCCAATAACTCCACTACTCTGATGGACTTGGCCTGGCTGTACGCCCGGCAAGGAAAATTCGACGCCGCTTCAGAGATGGCAATTCGGGCGGTCCGAACGTCGGGAAAGGGCGCGGATGAGGTGGCGAGATTCAAAACTGCGGTCGATGAGGACGGCTGGAAAGGCTATCACAGGGTCCAACTTGAACTTGGTCTTGAACAGAAACGCTCCAAGCCTTTCTATCGGAGCTATGATCTGGCGATGAGTTATACCGCGATCGGCGATTTCGACAAGGCATTCGAGTCATTGGATAATGCGATTCTCGAACGCGACCGGGCCCTCAACTACATAAAGCTGGATTTTGCTTTTCTCCCTCTACACAATGATCCGAGATTCGCTGAAATATTAAAGAATTTAGGTCTCTCGGATTAGACAGGCAAAGCGTGATAGATCCCCAAAGAAGATTTATATGTTAATTTCCTTCTCAGTATCCGCCACTCATGTCCCGGAACTCATCTCTCATTGCTCATGACCCGTCAATCACGAACTTATGAAGCTTGAACTGAACATGACCATTTCCCACTACAAGATCCTTTCGCCGATCGGCGAGGGCGGAATGGGGGTAGTCTATCGCGCGGCCGATGAACGTCTCGACCGGGAAGTAGCGATCAAGGTGCTCACGGCGGACTTCGCGAACGACGAGGACCGTCTGGCTCGTTTCGAGCAGGAAGCGAGGGCTACCTCGGCCCTTAATCACCCGAACATCCTGACGGTTTATGACATCGGCGAGCACGAAGGTTCGCCATTCATCGTTTCTGAACTTCTGGAAGGCGAGGAACTAAGGGAAAGGCTCGAAAGTGGTTCGATACCTGGAAAGAAGGCGATCGAGTACGCCCGGCAAATAGCGAGCGGGCTCTCGGCGGCACATGAGAAGGGCATCGTCCACCGGGACCTGAAGCCTGAGAACATCTTCATCACTTCAGACGAGCGGGCGAAGATACTTGATTTCGGCATCGCCAAGCTGACCGAAAAGGAACCCGTAAAGCCCGGGTCCGAGGACGCCACAAGAAAGGCGCTGACCAACCCCGGAATGGTGCTTGGAACGGCGGCCTATATGTCTCCTGAACAGGTCCGCGGAGAAGTCGTGGATCATCGTTCCGACATCTTTAGCTTTGGGAGCATTTTACGCGAAATGCTTACGGGGAAACGGACGTTTCACCGCGGGACGATGGCCGAGACGATGGCGGCCATCCTGAATGACGAGCCGGAAGAGATCTCGGAAACGAATCCGAACGTAAATCCGGCAGTGTCCGGAATCATCGAGCGATGTCTGGAGAAAAAGCCTGAACAGAGATTCCAGTCGACTAAAGACCTTGGGTTTGCGCTTGAGAACCTGGCGGCCAGCTCCGGTATATCGAGTCAGCATTCACGCCAGAACGTAGTCGAAAAACCTTCGAGGACAGTTTCACGCCTTCTGCCGGTCATCGCCGCGGTCGTTATCTTCACGGGTCTCTTTACCGCGATCGGAATGTGGTACCTGCTCAACAGCGAAGATGATCCGCATAAAGGGATGACCCTTAGCATCGGTCCGCCTGAAGGAAAGGAGTTCAGGAAATTGGCCGGTGTCGGTTCGGTGGCAGCAATCTCGCCCGACGGCAGATCTTTGCTTCTTAACTTTGAGGATGAGGGTGAACTGTTTGTGCGGCGCCTGGACTCAACTGCTCTTGTCAAAGTGCCTGGCTCGGAAGGAGGGGTTGGAAATCAGCCTACCTGGAAGGACGACTCGACGATAACTTTCCCCCGCTTTGGAAAGGGATGGATAAGCGTCAGGTTCCCTGATGGAGCACCGGAACCAGTGACCAATATTGGTTCTTGGACCCGTGGCGGAAGTTGGAGCCGTAAGGGCTCATTCATATATTCCTCAAACGAAAAACTCTGGATGGGCGACAGTGATCGGAAATCAGTAGAGGTCAAAGGCCCGGCCGGTCGAAAAGGGATGTGGCTGTATCCCGACTTTGTGGGTGATTCAGATGACTTTCTCGTTCTTTTCATCCCAGAAGACGGTTCAGATGGTGAGATATGGCTCGCTACTCTTTCGGGAAATGAAATGACGGATGTCGCCGTCCTTTTTAAGAACGAGTCTCAGGCTCAGTTTACTCCCTACGCTGGCGGCAGGGTCTTGTTTGTACGCGATGACAACCTTTACTCTCAGGCATTGGATATTTCGGCCCGTTCGATGGCAGATGAACCGGAGTTGATTGTAGAGCAGGTTGCGTCGCAGCAATCCAACGACATGTCGAGGGCTGACTTTTCGGTGTCAGACAACGGCGTAGTTGTATGGAGATCGGGACAGACAGCAAGGGCCCAGATAACAGTCTTCAACCGCGACGGGGATCTTATCGATACTGCAGGCCCTGCCGGTTCCTATTACAAGATCGAGGTTTCACCGACGGATGACACCCGCCTGTTTGTAGAACCAGACAGTCAAGCCGGCGGACTCGTTGAAGTCGGCCAGAGCGGAATGTCTGACCTGCCAAGAGACACTAGTTGGCTTGGCTGGACCTCGGACGGAAAATCGATAGCAGGAACACGGGAAGGGCAGTTGATTTCGAGAGACGTGACAGATAACAGCGAAAAGGTGATCGGTTCCCTTCCTCCAGATGTTCGACAGCTAAAAGCCTTGTCTGCTGATGAAAAACTAGTATTGCATTTTTGCAAAGGCGCTGTTTCGATCTGTGTTTCTGAGCTCGGAAAGGATGGTGCGTTCGGGAATACAAAAGCCCTCATAAACTCAGACGAGTTCCATCCGGTTTCGTCATTTTCGCCAGATGGGAAATACGTCGTTTATCGCGTTACCGGAGATATTCCGTCCCGCGGCATGTATGTGCAGCGATTCCCCGGCACCGGGAGACGGACATTGATCAGCCAGGACACGGGGACTCCGATATGGAGGGGCGACGGAAAAGAGATTGTTTATTCAGAAGAAGGTGCAGTTTGGTCCATAACGGTATCGGGGTCAGGCGATGACCTGAGTTTTGGAGAACCGAAAAAGCTGTTTGGCGGCCTCAGATACCCTGCGAACCTTATTCAGCAGAGCGTCTTCCTTCAAATTTCCAGAGATGGATCGAAGATATATTTTCTTCAGGCGGTCGAGCAGCCGAAAGACGGCCTTATCAACATCTTGTTTGGATTCTGAGGACTGAAGACTGAAGACTGAAGACTGAAGACTGAAGACTGAAGCAACGTATTAGAATGAGTTGATAATTGATAGTTGATAATTCGATGATCTGACTACTTAAGTGCGGCGTCATGCGTTCGTTTGATGGTAGTTGAGTTAAGGGCACATCTTCATTTACCCATTCTCAACTATCAATTACCAA
>JAHEEZ010000060.1 GCA_024640445.1 Acidobacteriota bacterium
GCCTATGATCGGGCGCCCGAGAACTATCAAGCCGCAAGCTGAGGGGATCGTCATCAGAAAAACGAGTCCCAGCGATCCTGACAATGTCGAACGGAATTCCCCGATCCTGTTCTCCGAACCGAGCCGGGCGAGTGTAGGCAGCGCCGCCACTCCGATCGCCACTCCGAAAACCCCGATTGGAAACTGCATCAGTCGGAAGGCGTAAGGGAGCCACGAATTTCCCCCTTCTATTCCCGAAACCATAAAGGTATCGACCATTACCTTTACCTGAACTGCGGAGGTGCCTATTATCGCTGGGCCCATCAGCCGCATCACCCGCCGAACCCCTTTGTCGGTGAAACTCAGGACCGGGCGGAAGCTGTATCCGACCTTAACAAGGGAAGGGACCTGGATCAGGATCTGCGCAAGTCCGCCGACCAATGTCCCGATCGACATTCCGATGATCGCCCATTGCGCGGGCATCTCCGGGACGGCTCCTGGGTCGGTCGGGTTGGTCCACGTCCCTCCGCTTAGATAGTAGGCGGCAGAAACTCCGACGACTATCGAGACGATATTGAAAGCGGTCGATGCCGAGGCAGGTATACCGAATCTCCCCTTCGTGTTCAGCACGCCCATCGCCACCGCCGCGAGCGCGACGAGGAGGATAAAGGGAAACATTATCTGCGTCAGTGTGACCGCCAACGCCGCTTTCTCGGGTGAGAAGCCGTATGCGAGGTACGGCACGTAATAAGGCGCGCCGATCATCCCGATGATGACGATCGCGCTCAGGACGACCGCCAGGCCGTTGAATATCAGGGCCGCCAGCCGCCAGGCTTCCTTCTCGCTTACGTTTACCTGATAGTCGGTAAACACCTTTACGAAGGCCACGGACAGAGCGCCCTCCGCGAAGAGGTCGCGAAGCAGGTTGGGGATCCTGAATCCGACAACATAGGCATCGAAGATGTATCCGGCGCCGAAGAGCCTCGCGAAGACCATCTCGCGAACCAGCCCGAACACGCGCGAAACCATTACGGCGACGGATACTATCCCTGCCGATCTCGCGACGCTCCGTTCCTTGTTCGGTACTTTTTGCACTCTATCCGGGTGGTTGGCGTCAGTTGAGGGTTCTTTTTGAGCTGAATCGCCCGAGGTCGGTGTATCGCTGTTGCTCATATTAGCCAGTCGGGAGTTGAACTCAAAGATTTTGCATTATTTGTGGCGATTGAACAAGCTGGTCATCAGCGGCTTGCGCGTATGCGGAAAGGACTAAGGGGAATCTGGAGCGGCCTCGGCACGATTGCCCGTTCCCGCCCCCAAAAAACAAAAGACCGTCTTTTCAGACGGCCTTTAGATCTAATTCAGGAAACCCGCTGTTATTCTAATCATCGAGACTGATCCGGGCGCGTGCCGGGTACTTGATCTTGGTGGAGGCAAGCCTTCGCTCCATCGTGACCGGCGAATATCCCATCGGACGTGCGCCGCCGAGGCTGCTCTGAACCAGCGGTAACAGCATGTTCTGGAAACTCCTGAACGCGCCGACGCCGCCGTGCTGGTTGAAGATCACGAAAAGGAACTTGCCTTGCGCCGTGGTGATCTCGCCTGAAAGCGAGCTCACACCTCCGTCCGTCCTTCGAAGCGTGCCGGTCTTGCCTACAACACTGCCGCGATATACGTCGTTCGAGAACCTGTTTCTCAAAGTCCCCTCATCAACACCAGCGACCGGAAGTACGTCGGAGAGCTTCATTTCATGCCGTCCGAGAACCTGTTTCATCTGGCGAAGCAGTGCGATCTGCGCTCTGGGTGTTACCCGGTTGATGCCAAGGCCGCTGGAGGTCTGAAGAGAGAATTGTTCGTTGCCCGCGCGGATGTCCTTTCTGACGATCCGGGCAACTGCCGAGGGTCCCCCCAGCATTTCGCCGAGGCGTTCAGCGAGAAAATTGTTCGAATAGCTCAGCGTGACCTTCAGGATCTCCCTCATCGGCGCCGATTCATGCGAGAAAAGGAGTTTTGCCCCGGAAGGCAGTCCCTGGATACTCATATTGCCGGTCAACTCGACGCTGGGCACTATCATTCCGGGCTTGAAATTGCCGGAATTCATCAGGTAGTTGCCCCACGCGCGATTCATCGCCGCGCTTCTTTTTGCGCCGTCCAGGGTATTGATCAGGTTGTTTCCCGATCTCTGCGAGGAATTGCTGTAGTTCAGCACGAAATTGTCGGTGACATAAAGATCGCCGACCACCTTTCGAATTCCCAAACGGTTGAGCTCGTTCGCGATCGCCACTCCGTGCTCGTATCCGAAGATCGGATCACGGCCGGATACATAAACATTCCCGTTCAGGGTCGCCGTTTCGCGGTCGATCGTCCCGTCTGTCCAAACACCCGTCACAAACCTGAAATCCGGTCCGAACGTTCTCAGAACCGCGTACGCGGTTGCGATCTTCACGTTGGAAGCGGGATTGAATGCCTCGTCCGGATAACTTTCGAACACCAAAGTACCTTGTTCGCTTTCGATCATGATCCCCGAGTCGCCTGGAATTTCGATCTCGGCAAGCGCGGCGATCGATGTCCTCCTCGAGACAGCCATTCCCGGTACCGCCGAAGTAGGACTTACGCTGCCCGTCTTCTTAATAAGCGGAGTCGGTGACGGAGCCGGAAGGGGCTCATCCTTCTTGACCTTAATATCCTGGAATAAAGGAGACCTTGCTGTCTGACCGTAGGAAAACTGTGCAGAAGAAACCGCACACACAAAAAACGCGACAGATATCAGTAAGGCTTTCTTGATCATATGGCTTGAACTGCTGAGGCGATTTGCCGTTTTGCGGAAGCATCCCCTGTGGGTCTTTGTCTTGGGGAGACTTTCCGCAGTATAGCACATCTGTGATGCCGCCTTGCAACCTTATTTCTTACAGAGTTTACGACAAGCAGCGGGTCGGATGTTCCGGTTGTGGGCCGGGATGCTCATCTTAAGCAGGGCTTATACCCCCGATATAAAACTCTTATACATTATTTTTCCGCTGATGTGAAGCCTTAAATCCGGGGCGCGCGCACGATTCGTTGACACCCAAAAAACCTGTACTTAGAATGTTGGGACCTGAGAAACCGTGAGAATTCCAAAACCGCCAGTTACGATCGCTGCCATAAAAGAGGCACACCGCAAACGCGGGCTTGAGATAGAAACAAGACTCGAAGAGTTCTCGGAAGTCTGGCGATCCGGGACAGACCTGAGGCTTTGGGAGGAGATGGTCTACTGCTTCTTTACCGGGGGATGCTCGGCGAAGATGGGCCTTCGTTCAGTCGAGGCAGTCCGTCCGTATCTCATCGACGGTTCTCACGAGACGCTGATGAACGCCCTTGTTGGCGTCCACCGTTATCCGAGGGCCCGCGCGGGGTATGTAGTGCATTCCAGGGAATTCCTTGAGGAACATTGCGGACTCCGTCTCCGTAGCAAGCTTGTGAGTTTTTCGGATCCGCTCGAACGAAGGGACTGGCTTGTCTCGGAGAAAGGGATCAAGGGTCTTGGATATAAGGAAGCGAGCCATTATTTACGGAACATTGGCTTTCGCGGGTACGCGATCCTGGATAAGCACGTGCTCCGATGCATGACCGAATTGAGATTGATCGGGGAACCGAAGCCACCTAATTCGAGGAATACGTATCTTAGCGTTGAAAAAACTCTCAAGAGATTCGCTGACGGAATAAATATCGACTTTGACGAGATGGACCTTGTACTATGGTCCATGAAGACAGGCGAGATCCTAAAATAAAGTGCCCGCCTGCCGCTGGTCTACAAAAAGAGGAAGGAGAATTTATGAGTACCCCTGCCGGAAACGTACACAGCCATTCACGACGATCGAGAGCGCTCCGTTTGGCGTTGTCGATGTTCTTGCTTTTCGGAGGAATGGTGTCCGTGTCCCTCGCGGCGGACGATGTCCAGCGGATCGAACCTCAGGAAACCAAGAAGCAGGTCAAGCTGGCGAAGAAACTCTACCTTAAAGGCAACGTGGCTGAAGCCGAGCGAATACTTCGGCGTGTAATCGCGACGGATCCCACTTTTGCAGATGCCAAGCTGGACCTTGCCTACATACTTCTCAAGAAGAAGCGACTGATTGAGGCCTATAATTTGGCGTTTGAGATCGCGGAAAAGGACAAGAAGAACTCTTACTCCTTTGCAATACTCGGCGCCGTGTATCTCAGCGCGGGCAATTTTAAAGATGCGAGGACCTTGCTTGGGAACGCCATCGCGATAGACAAGGAAGAAGCGCTAGCCTGGGCGGGCCTTGGGATGCTCGATTTCTATGAGAACCGCATTGATGAGAGCCTTCTGAACCTTCGGGAAGCGGTCTATTACAACTCGAGGGAGGCCGATTTCGTGTTCGCGCTCGCGCAGGTTTCGGCGCGGGCGGAGAAGTACAAGGAGGCGGCGGATGCATATCAGAAGTATTTGAGGATCGCGCCGGATAATGACCAGGAAAGGACCGATCGCATCAAGGGACTTATCAAGTTCCTGAACTTCCTTGGTAGACGCCCTTCGCTTTACGATCTGGAAGGGGAGACCTCCACCAAGGTGCCGGTGAGGCTTGTGAACAATCGGCCCGTGATCCAGATCAGGCTCAAAGAGGGCCAGGAGCCGCTGAACTTCGTACTTGATACGGGTTCTGGGATAACTGTTATCTCGGACAATACCGCTGCAAGACTGAAGATCAAGCCTGTCACAAGAGGCGGCGTTGCGCGTGCTCTCGGTGGCGACGGGCGATTCGACATAGTCTACGGATTCCTCAAAAATGTTTCGATTGGCGATGTGTCGGTCCGCCACGTTCCGGTCTATATCAGGAAGTTCCACAGCGCGACCGAGAATATCGACGGATACATAGGTCTTTCCCTCATCTCAAAGTACATAACGACAATCGACTACGGCGAACTGACGTTTTCGCTGACACGGAAGGACCAATATGCCGGAATTCCGGAGAACAAGGACGCGATGACGGTCCCTCTGAGGCTGACCTCCAGCGGGTTCCTGAGCGGCCAGGTGAAACTTCACGGGATCGAGTTCCCGCTGAATTTCATCGTCGACACGGGCGCCAGCGTTTCTGTGATCTCCGAGGATCTTGCGAGTTCAGAGGAACTCAGCGGATTCATACAGGACGAGCGGCTGCGCGTGATCGGTGCGGCGGGCATTACGGAGGACGTTCCATCTTTCCTTCTTCCGAGCGTCACTTTCGGGAGATTTTCGCGGAATGACCTAAAGGCGATCGCGCTCGACCTGGATCTGATAAACGAGACCTCAGGGTTTGAACAGGCCGGGATACTCGGCGGCAATTTCCTCAGGAATTACAGCCTTACGTTTGATTTCAAGCAGTCGATGGTAACTTTCATTCCGAACGTAAGAGTTGAATAGCATGCTGTAATACAGCGTCTTTGGATTGGCCCGCCGACTTTGTTACTGTAAGTCAAAGACCGGCGGGCCTGATCTATGTCCGGTAGGAATTATGAAGCGAAGCCTTTATCTCGAGACCTCTGTCGTGGGAGCTTACCTTGACAACGGAGAACCGTTCCGCAGGGATATGACGATCCGGTGGTGGGAGCACGAACTCTCCGAATACAGGGCATACATATCGATACTTGTAAGGCGGGAGCTCGAATGCCTGGCGCAGCCGCACCGGGACAGCTATCTGAACCTGATCAAGGGGCTCGAGCAGCTTGATCTGCCGGAAGAGGCCGCAATTCTGGCGGAGGGCTACATTTCGAGGGGCATCTTTAATAGGAAGTTCATCGGTGATGCCCTTCACGTTGCACTTGCTTCGGTTTACAAGATCGACTACCTGGTCACATGGAACTTCGGTCATGTGGCGAATGTGCGAAAGCAGGCCCGGGTCCGTCTTTTCAACACGGCTGCCGGATTCTATGTGCCGATGATAGTCACTCCGGAATTCCTCGTCCACGCGGTTTGAGCACTCCGAAACATTGACCTGCCCTAACCCTCTGTTTAATATCAGCTTAAATGTACCGACGCCCAAAATTCCTTGAGATCCTCCTGGAGATACGGGAGCAGATGTCGCGTGACGCCGATTTTGACGTTGATCTGTTCACGGAACTCGTTCGTTCCGGCAAGATCACCGAAGGTCACGGATCTCACTCTCTCGGAGGGACCGAGAATGGAGACAACGGAAACGGAACCGGCTTGAAAGGCGTGAAGCCGAAGAGTTGATCCGGAGCCGTGACAATTCCCATCGATGCGCCGAAAGATCAAAATCACCTCAGCTATTGCCGCGGCGCTTGTCGTGTTGGCAGTGGGCGCGTATTTCTTTAACGAATACTGGATACATCGGTACGACGAACTGATCCGAAGGCACGCCGGCGTCTACAATCTAGAAGTCGAACTTGTCTGGAGCATTGTTTACGAAGAGACCTATTTTCGCGCATGGATCATCGGCAACGACCGCGAAATAGGACTGATGCAGGTTACCCCGGCAGTTGCGAGGGAATGGGGGAGGGAGACCGGACTCAGGGAGTTCGAACGAGAGACCGCACAGAACCTTGAGAAATTCCTGAGCGATCCGGAACGGAACATTCAGGTCGGTTGCTGGTATTTGGAGCAGATTCGAACGAAATACCGCGGATTTCCAGCCGAGCGCGCGATGACGCTGGCGGCGTACAACGCGGGCCCCAGTCGGGTGGACGAATGGACAAAGGGAGAGGACCCGGCGGCGATAGGCGAGGCGCAGTTCCTGGATCGCGTCGCGATCCCCTCCACGCGTGCTTACGTATCCTCCATCCTGTCGCGATTCAGATCCGCAAAGACTGAAGGCCTGCTATCTAAATGATCCGACCGCTATGATGATCCTGTCAGCAGATCATGTACTTCCTGTCGCATCGGATCCGATATCCGACGGGGCGGTGCTTATTGATGGTGAAACGATCGCCGCAGTCGGGACCCGCGCCGAGATCACTCACGCCAATCCGGAAGCCGTACACGAGCATTTTGCGGGCGCGGCTCTGATTCCGGGATTCGTAAACTGCCATTCCCATCTTGAACTTACCGCCCTCCGGGGACTGCTTGACGACCTCGACCACGATTTTCCCGCATGGCTTCTTAGATTGACGGAGATTCGCGCGGAAGTTCTTTCCGATCAGGACATTCTTGACTCAGCAGTCGCGGGGGCATTGGAGGGTCTCAAATCCGGTGTGACGTGCTTCGGTGACATCGGGCGGTGGGGCCGTGCCGGACTTGAGGCACTGAAGACCGTTCGCCTTCGGGGAGTATTGTTTCAGGAGACCGAATTTTCACCCGACAACCGCACGGCAAGAGATGATTTCGACGCATTGCTCGAAAAGGTCTCGGCGCTCGACTGCGGGCCTGCAGGCCGGATCGCGATCGGCATTTCGCCGCACTCGCCTTACACTGTCAGCGCGGATCTGCTTGGGCTGATTGCCGATCATGCCATTGCAACCGGCACAAAGATCACGATACACGCAGCGGAATCGGATGCGGAACAGGTGCTGCTTGAAAGCGGCGAGGGCTTTTTTGCCGGAGTGTTCCGCAAGTATGGCGTCGATTGGAAGCCGCCCGGAACTCGCGCTGTCCGGTACCTCGAAGACACAGGCGTCCTCCGCGCGAAGCCGCTGCTGGCGCATTGCACAAATACGGACGAGGAAGAAAGGGAGCTTATAGCCGGAAGCGGATCCAGGGTTGCACACTGTCCGAAATCGAACGCGAAATTCGGCCACGGCATCGCACCACTTTCCGATCTCCTTGAAAAAGGAGTAAAGGTTGGACTTGGTACGGACTCAATGGTCAGCAACAACGTGTGCGATCTGTTGGAAGAGGCGAGATTTGCCGCGCTTGCGGCAAGGATCCGAGATCCGGAATCGCGCTTTATACAGCCTGCGGAAGCGCTAAGGCTGGCGACGCTCGGAGGGGCCGAGGCTTTGGGCCTGGAGGGTGTTACCGGTTCGCTTGAACCGGGAAAGTACGCGGACATAGCGGCCGTCTCCTTTAGGGAAGTTTCCAGGATGCCTGTTCACGATGTGAATTCCGCGCTTATATTCGCCTCGCGGGCAAATGATGTGGTGATGACGATGGTCGCCGGTGAAGTGCTTTACCGGGAAGGATCGTGCAGTCACATAGACGAAGGGCGGCTTGCGTCGAGAATGAAGGAGATCGCAGCAAGGGTGGGCTCGGCCAAGACTGAGCTGCAAGGTTGAGCCCTTGCGACGTTTACCAGACGGCATTGGGAGGAGATGTATGAAGAAGCTTTTCGGTCTTGCGCTTAAAACGGCTGCTGTCGCCGTGTTCGTCGTCCTGCCTCTTGAAGCGGTGTTCTCTCAGACCGGCAACGACAAGTTCGTTCCTGACCGCGGTCAGCAGACGCTGGTGCTGGCTTCCGGTTCACAGAGTGAGGTGTCCGGGCATTTCGTTTTCGTCGCTCGGACTTCCGCAGCTCTGGACAAACTGAGCCAGCTTGTTCGCTTGCCGGACGTTGCTTTTGGCACCGACTTCAAGAAGTCGGCGATCGTCGCGGCCTTCGCAGGTACCAAACCGACTGGCGGATACTCAGTTGAGATCGAAGCAAAGGACGGAACGGCGAAGGTGTCGGAAGTGGCACCGCCCGAAGACGCGATGGTGACCGAGGCACTCACAACACCTTATTCGGTCGCTGTGGTTCCGGTTGAGGAGGAGGAATCGCTGGTGGTCAAAGTGCCCGCGTTATGGGAAGAAGGCGCTGAGAACTATCCAATTCTATCCGGTTTCTTCAGTGTTTCGGGCGGATTTGTAGCGACAGAACAAACCTTTGTTGTGACGGGTTCGGTGAAGGTGATGAGGCACGGTGACCTGGTAACGTTTCTTTCCATAATCGCTGCTTCTACAGATCAAAGGCGCGAACTTACCGAGACTGTTTCGGCGGTCAAATCGGATGCGGTCTGGATCGCGGACCGTATGGAAGCGGGAAATTTTCTCGAACGGCCGCATCCTCCTTTGAGGATCAAGGCGACCTTTGAGGGCAACTGGCTGAAAATGGCCTTCGAACCGGGAAAAAGAGACTATGTGGTAAACGACGGTTACACTGCAAAAGGTGAGATCGCCGCCAAGCGAAACCCTCCTGTTTACGAGACGCCACCTACTCCGGAGGTCCCGCCCAATGCAGACGAACCAACTCCCGTACCCCCTGCAACCGGGGAGACTCCTCCAGCGGGAGCTGAAGCACAACCTCCGGCCGCAAAGAGCCGTCCACGAATATCGCCGAAGCCTCCGGCTCTCTAGTCTTCGTTCGCCGTCTCTTTCTCAAGTTCCTGGGACTGTACTTCGGTCAGATGGATCTCTTCAATTTCTCGCATCAGTTCGCCTTTTTCGGAGAGCAGGATCGCGATCGGCCTGGTGCTCGGGAATTGGGCGAGGATTATCATCATCATCACCGTTATCGGCACGCATAGGATCATTCCTGCGACGCCCCAGATAGCACCCCACACCGCCAACGCAATTATCACGACCAAAGAACTGATGTTGAGCGAACTTCCCATCATTTTGGGCTCAATGAAGTTGCCGACGATTAGCTGGACCGTGCCGACACCGATCAGGATCACAAAGAAAGGGCCAAGCGTTTCGAACTGCAGCACGGCGACGATGGCCGGGAAGATCATCGCTATCAGCGAGCCGATGTTTGGAATGAAGTTCAGAAGAAAGATCAGGAACGCCCAGAAGATCGCGAAATCGAGCCCCACGATCAGCATCAGGATAAAGCTGGCGATGGCCGTTAGAAGGCTGACAGTCAGCTTGACCGTAAAGTATGCGTGGATCGACTCGTTGATCCTGTCCAGAACGTCGCCGAATTGGCTGTGGCGTCCGTCATCGGGGAATAGCGCCCTTATTTTTTTCGGGAATATCGCCTGCTCAAAAAGAAGAAATATGACATAGATGATGATCAGGAAGCCGTTAGCGGCGAATCCGGACAGAGTCGTTACGATGTTTGTCAGAATTCCGGAAATAGCGTCGCCCGTAGCTTCCGAAGAAAACGAGCTTCCAAGGTTGGTGACCTCTTTCGGGACCTTGATGTTAAGTGTGTTGGCCGCACGCTGTATAAAGTCCGACTCTGCGAGCCGGGAGTAGAAGACCTGAGCGTTCTTTTGGTACCTCGGAAGGGCAGCCGTCATTTCCCTTGCGTTCTCAGCTATCAGCCCGCCGATTATCAGGAGTACGAAAGCGATCAGTAAAGCGGACAGGGCAAAGTGAGTCCAACTTGGAAGAAAGCGCTTAACGAACCGGAATTCGCCCAGCCTGTGGGCGAGCGCATTGATTATGTACCAAACGAGAACTGCGATCACGAACGGAACCATAAGGCTTTTCGCGATAATCAGCAGGGCTATCACCGCGGTGACGATGATACAGATCGAAGCAAGTCTTACAGGTGTCATTTGATTGTGTGGTCCTTTGTATCCGTCCTGCTCTACTTCAGCGTTTTGGTAAGTTCAGATAATAACTCGTCGGCCTTCCATTCATTTCCTGTAAACACCTTTCGGACCTTGCTATCGGGGCCGATCACGATAGTCCGCAGCGAATGATTGAACTGTGTCTTGTCCATAGAGTCCACTTCGTACCTCAGTCCGAAGAAGTCCGCCAGCTTCCTGACCTTCTTGTCATCTCCGACCGCGAGCTTCCAGATCGAGAGATCCGCCGCTTTAGAATCCTTTCCCAGATAACCCAGGCCGTATTGTTTTAATTTCGCGGGAGTGTCCTTTGCCGGATCGAACGAAATGCTCAAAAGCCTGATATCGTCCTTCAGCGTATCGTCTCCGGCTATCTTGTTCGCTAGGTCTGAGAAATTCTTTGACATCAGGATGCAATAGTTCGGGAGAGGGCAGTCGGTGTAAATGAAAGTTATCGCCCACGCCTTCCCGGCAAAATCCTTCGGCGAAATCGGCTTGCCGTCCTGATCCGTCAAATCGAAATCGATAATGTCCTTGCCGATGGTGCCTACGTCCTCGCGGACCGGCGGCGCCTTCTCATTCACCGACGAAGCGACGATCCGGGGATTCTCCAGCCAGGCCTGTCCGCTCTCATTGTCAACGACCAGATCCGCTTGTATCTCAGCGCCTTCGGTGAGGACTCCCCAGACCCAGTCTTCCTTGATCTTGAAGGGCATTGTCATCGCCGACATAAAGTCTGGAATTTCTTCATGGGCGATCATCACCTCTTTCTTTTGTTTGTCTATCGAGACGACCTTTCCCTTGATATCGTATCGTTTGGCATTCGGACCCGCCACGAAGTTTCCATTCTCGGACGAACTGCCGCCGGTGCCGCATTGCACGAAGAGAAAGACGACCGTTATTACTATCAAAAATAACCGCATTGTTACTCCTTATCTGAATGTACCCGTCAATTCTGCCCAATACTGCGGACGGGTGCAAACCGGCGTCACCATCCCCTGCGGTTGGCGGACGCAGGCCTTTGACGCTCGAGCCTTGCGTCGTAAAGATACTTGTATGCCCTGTAGTTCGCCATTACCTTCCTTACGTAATCCTTGGTTTGGGTAAACCGTATTTCGGGTACGTACCGGTCAGGGTCGGAGCTGTTCGAGCGTCTGTACCAGCGACGCATGCGGTCCTCGCCGGCGTTGTAGCTTGCGGCGACCGCGGCTTGTTCTTCGGGAAACTCGCTGAGCAGCTTTGCCAGGTAATGAGAGCCGAGCAGGATCGAGGTAGCCGGATCGTAGAGATCTTCGCGCACAAAGCCGGAAAGTTCGACTTCCGCCGCCGTTTCAGTGGCGGTCGAGTTTATGAACTGCATCAGCCCCCTGGCGGCAGCAAACGATTTTACCGCAGGATCGAACCGCGATTCCTGACGCATTATCGAAAGCAGGAACCTGGGATCAATTCCCTCACGCGCCGAATATCTCAAAACCTGCGCTCTGAAGGGAACCGGATAGAGGTTTTCCAGTTCTGCGTCCGGTATCAATTGGATCGGATGATCTTCCGGCATAAGACGCCATCTTGCCTCCGCTTCTTTGACCGAGCGCTTGTAAAGTCCGCCGCGCCGGTAAAGATCTGCGAGGAGCCGGGAATCTTTAGAAGACACGCTCTGGCCGGCAATTCGGGCGTTTGTCCGGGTAACTATCTCGAGTTCGGAGGCCCCTTCATCGTAGATACCGAGAAGCAGCAGCGCGTCCGCAAATGAGCGATGATCGGCTCGGGGTTCCGGAATGGCGGTCTTCATTGGCTTATGATCCAGGATCTCGGACTGGTCCGGCGGTTTGCTGAGGCTGTATTCAGGAAGTTTGGCGTAGGCTCTACGAAGCAGCCGGGACAGTTCTGTTATGTCAGCCTCGGAATCGGATAGACGAAGCGCAGCCGTTGCGGCGAACCTAACCTCCCGGGCATTTGAATCCGACAGTTTTGCCCGCGCGAGTGCGAGATAGCTTTCGTACTGTCCCGGTATCAGGTTGCCTGCGGGGCCTGCCTGGCGGAGTTCACGAAATCTCTCGGTAGCGCGCCATCCGTAATAAGAGCCGAGGCCGTCGGGCAATTGCGCGTAAGCGTCGGCAGCGGCATACGGCTTTCCTAGCTTTTCAAGTACGTATCCTCTCAGAAAGCCTGCCTCGATCTCAAAGTCACGGTCGCGAGGCCCTTCCTCCAATGCAGACTCGATCTCGGCGAGGGCGTCTTCCCAGTCGTTCTGCGAAATATGGATCTTGGCCCTCGCAAAAAACGCCTCTGCGGCGGCCTTGCCTTCCGGATATGCGATCCGCAGGCGTTCCGTCCATTTCAGCGCCTCTCCCGGTTCGCCTTCGTCCCTGTAAAGGTCGATAAGGTTAAGGTAGGCGTCCACCGCTCGTTCCGAATCAGAATGCTCGTCAATAAATCGCTCGAACCTTGAGGATGACTCCTTTGCCTTTCCCACGTTGGCGTAAGCCGATGCGGTCTGGTAAAGCGCGTCATCTGCGATTCGCGCTTCCGGGAATTCGCCCTGCAGCCGTTCGAACCACTCGATCGCGTTGTGGTAGTCCCGGTCCCGCGCATATCCGGTTCCGATCTCGAAAAGAGCCGGCGCGGCGCGTTCGCTTTCGCGATGCTTTTCAAAGATCGCCCTGTAGTGCACGCGGGCGGCCCGGAAACGGCGGTTGAACTGGTAGATCTGTGCCCTTTGAAAATGAGTTTCCGCGTCGAGAGAATCGTTCCGGCCCGGCACGCCCGCAGCATCCATACGGTCAAGGCCTTCTACTGCCTGTAACGCGATATCGTCAGGCATCTCCGGATCCGGGTCGGTCATTATCGCCTTGTCGAACAAGGCCCGGGCTGCCTCCAGGTCGCCGACCACAAACAGCGATCTGCCGGCTGTCGGCAGCAATTCTCTATCAAGCCCGTTTCCGGTAGATTCCGGTCCGTCAGAATCCGCGGGCAGCATCTTTGAACCGATCTCAAGAAAAGGCCCCGACCGCGCCAGCCTGGCCACCTCTTTGTTGTCCCCGGATTCGAAATAACTTCTGAAGAGTCGTTCGGAAACTGGGGCCGAAGCCGCCGAATCCGATTCCAACGTCTCTGCCTCAAGCAGGAAAAGCCGCTCGGCCGGCAGATTGCCCGTTCGGCGCATTATCCGCGAGAGTCGCCACAGGGCATATGGCCTCAGAAGGGAATTCGCAACTGAAGCTTCCACGAACCAGCGCGCCGCGAGGGCAGGATCGCCCGAATTTTCAGAGGTTCGTCCCGCAAGATACGCAAAACCGTTCGCGTTGAAGATCTGGGGTTCCTGTTTCTTCAGAGTACCGATCGAAGAAAGCACCTCAGGGGCATCTCCCGAGTTGTAGGCCTTCGCGATATACCAATAAACAGAGCCGGTTTCCTGCGCGCCAGCGGAAACCGCAAGGAGCGCTGCTATCAATGTCGGGAGGATCCAGAAGCGAAGTGGCATAAAAGGCTTAAACCATTATAATGGCGGTATAAAGACAGGATTCTACTACAACGATGAGCGGAAGGCAGTAAACGGCGGACCGTCGGGTATGAAACACCCGGAACGCCGCCGCCAAAGCTGCTTTCGGAAGCCCAATTACTAAAATATGAACACAGAGATGAAAGAATATCAGGCGGAAATACTAAGCGGAAAGGAATTTTCCGCGGCGATCAAAGAAGAGGTTGCGGAGGCGGTCTCAAAATTGAAGGAGGCGGGGGTCGAACCCTGCCTTGTCGTTGTCAGGGTCGGAGCGGACCCCGCATCCGAAGTGTACGTCCGCAGCAAGGTGAAGACCGCGGAGGAACTCGGGATCAGGTCCGAACACAGGCATTTGCCGGAGGACACTCCGCAGGAGGACCTCCTGGCGATCGTCGATGAGCTTAACGCGAGAGAAGATGTCGATGGGATCCTTGTCCAGCTGCCTCTTCCGAAGCATATAAATGAGACCGAGGTCCTGGAGCGCCTCGATCCGTTGAAGGACGTCGACGGATTTCATCCGGTTAACGCGGGCCGTCTTGCCCAGGGCCACGAAGCGCTCGTGCCATGCACACCCGCCGGGATCATCGACATGCTCAAACGAAAGGGCATCGAGATGAAGGGAGCGAACGCGGTCGTCGTCGGCAGAAGCAACATAGTCGGCAAACCGATGGCGCTCCTCCTGCTCCAGGAACACGCAACCGTTACGATCTGCCATTCCAGGACACGGGACCTCGCTGATGTTTGTTCAAGGGCCGACATTCTGGTCGCGGCGGTTGGGGTGACGGGCATCATACGCGAAGAACACATCAAGCCCGGAGCTGTAGTGGTCGATGTCGGAATGAACAGCATTACCGACGCCGAAACGGCCCGCGATTTCTTCGGGGACGATGAACTTGAGAAAAGGCTCACGACGATCGAGAGGCGTGGTTCCACGCTTGTCGGAGACGTGAACGCGAAGGCTGCAAAGTCCAAGGCGGGATATTTTACGCCGGTACCCGGCGGAGTCGGCCTTTTGACGGTAGCGATGCTGATGAAGAACACGGTGAAAGCCGCAAGATTGAGAAGGAAGGTGTGAACATTGGTCAATGACCAATGTTCATTGAACAATTGTTCAAAGCGGTTTTCGAAACGGAACCTACCGGATTGGAATCCATACCTGTTCAGTCGCTCAGCTGTATTATGGGCCAGGGTTTGAAATGGCGCCTCCCGTTGGGAAGAATCACTGATCTTCATTGGTCGTTGATCAATGATCGCTGAAAATTGAACTATGAATTTTGAAGATTATCAAAGCGCCGCGAGTACGACGGCGCTGTATCCGAAGAGGCTCGAGAACCTGGAATATCCGACGCTCGGACTTGCGGGCGAAGCGGGCGAGGTTGCGAACATCGTCAAGAAGATCCAGCGCGATCACGGCGGGATAATCACTGAAGAGGTCCGCGGGAAGTTGAAGGATGAACTTGGGGACGTGCTTTGGTACATCTCGGCATGCGCGGATGAGCTTGGCCTGACCCTGGCGGAGATCGCGGAGTACAACGTCGACAAGTTATCAAAGAGGCACGGCACAGCCGGCGCGAGTTGATCGGTTGTGACCCGGATTCCGGAAATCGTGAAATGCTAAAGGTCGGTCTAACGGGTTCGATAGCGGTCGGGAAGTCGCACGTGTGCGGGGTCCTTGAGGCGGATGGATGTCGAGTACTCGATGCTGACGTTGTCGCGAGAGAGGTGGTCGAACCGGGATCTGAGGGCCTGGCGCTGATCGTCGAGAACTTTGGAGACGGGGTGCTGGACGTCGTTGGCCGCCTTGATCGTGCGGCTTTGGGCGGGATCGTGTTCTCGGACCCTGCGAAGCGGCAACTTCTCAATTCGCTGCTACATCCTCTCGTCATTGAAGCGCAGGATTCGTGGATAAGGGTGACAGAGGCTGAAGATCCGGACGGCATCGCTGTCATTGACGCCGCCCTGATGATCGAGTCGGGAGGCTGGGAACGGTTCGACAAACTGATTGTTGTCTGGTGCAGGCCTGAGATACAATTGCAGCGCCTGATGAAACGGAGCGGGCTGGACGAGATCCAGGCGCGAAAACGGATCGAATCGCAGATGCCGCAGGAAGAGAAAAAGGCGCACGCCGACTATTTGATCGACACGTCTGGCAGTTATGAAGAGACCGAGAGTAGAGTGCTTGAGGTACTGGCACTGCTTAGAACATTTGGCGGAGCATGAGAAACAAGTTTTCAGGA
Organism: Acidobacteriota bacterium; assembly: GCA_024640445.1. Lineage (GTDB taxonomy): Bacteria > Acidobacteriota > Blastocatellia > Pyrinomonadales > Pyrinomonadaceae > Aridibacter. Next base: position 16,132 of record JAHEEZ010000060.1, read on the forward strand.
TCGTTGCGGAAAGCCGCGGCAGCGGCGCTAGCCGCCATTGCCGTCGCCTTCGCAGGTGCCTGCGAACAGCTCGAAAGGCCTGAAACCAAAGCTTTCTACAGCGAGACCACTCCGCCCAGAGCGCAGGAGTTCCGGTGGTCGAACGGGAAGATGCCGACCTCGTTCGATCCCGCGCGCGCGGCCGCTCCACCCGAAACCGACATAGTAAGGGCGATCTACGAAGGTCTGACCGAGATCGATCCGCAGACGCTCGAGGCGGTACCCGCGATTGCCGTAAAGTGGGAGTCCTCCGAAAAAGGGAGAGTCTGGACATTCGAACTTCGCAGGGACGCAAAGTGGTCTAACGGCGAATCAGTGACTGCGGAAGATTTCGTCAGGTCCTGGAAACGATTGTCGGAGTTTGAAGACCGACCCACCCATTTTCCGCT
>JAHEEZ010000061.1 GCA_024640445.1 Acidobacteriota bacterium
CCCATCGAAACACACCTTGCAACCGTGTTCTGCCAGGAAGCCGGATCCTCCAAAGGTATGCTCCATCCCGAATTCTTTTCTTCCAGATCCCGCCAAGGCGTTCGGTCGCTGATCAGGAGCGGAGAGCCAGCCGTCATTGATTCGAGAAAGATATGGCCAAAATTTTCGCCAAGCGTTGGCATCACCAAAAAATGGTACTGAAAGAGTGTTTGCGGCACCTCTTCGTAAGGCACCGGCCCTTTGAAATTAACCTCAAGGCCGTGAGTACCCTTGCGCGCCGCCTCAAGAAACTCCTCAAGATATTCCTTGTCCTGCACCGTCCCGTAAACGTCGAGCTTTGAACCGGGTGCCTGAACAGACACATTTTCAAGAAACCACTTCAGATTCTTTTTCCGGTCAAACCTGGAAAGGAACACAAAATCAGCCTTTCCTTCCGCTTTTCGAAGTTTCTGTCCGCTGTCGAACTCTGGAAAGATCGAGGCTGGCGGAAGATCGGGTGCAACAAATATCTTCGCGTTACGGGCGTTCAACTCTGCGATCTCGCGTGCCTCATCTTCGGTCGACGCTTTCCATAGAAGATCCGCGTAGAGGCCGATCTGCTTTGCCGCGCGAAGGAATACCTTTTTCTTCGTCCTCTTCAGCTGCAAAGCACCCGGAGAAAGTTCTCCGCAAGGAGCGATTATGAACGGCAACGAGGCGATCTCGCCAGTCCTGCGCAGTTTCAGAGTCTCAATGGTCAGCCTCGAGAAGAAACTGTTCGCGTAAAGAGCTGCGGGCCGGAATTCGCTAATCGCCAAAGGGATCACTTCCCTTATGTCCCTGTCTTTTCTTAGATAGAACACTTCGGCCGACCCGACCTTGTTCCAGGTCCCGATCGAAACATCTTCATATGGAATGCGGTCTTCGCCTGCATCATACGAACGCGTGATGATCCTGAACTCGTACTTGTCCGAAAGCCTTTCAACCGTATTCGCAATCGTCCTCATACCGCCGCCGCTCTTGTATCCGGGCAGGTAGAAATTGCTCACGATCAGGATCAGGGGTTTTGTAACGCTTCTACTCATCAAGCGACCTGAGGCACGCGCTGACCACATCTTCAACACCGATCGAAGCAAGACAAAGCGCCTCGTTATTGCAATCCGGCGAGTGACATCCCTCGCACGGCACTTGAACTCTCAAGACAGTATGCCCCTTCCCAAACGGGGCCCATCGCCCAGGGTAATCCACTGCCGCAAATACCGCGACACAGCGCACGCCAGCTGCCGCGGCAAGGTGCATCGTCCCGGTGTCATTTCCCAGATAGAGATCACACAAGGACAATACCGCTCCTGCCTCTCTTACTCCTAGCGAACCCGCTGCCACCGCGCCCTTTCCCCATGAAGACACAAGCCTTTCCGCCTTTTCCCTGTCCTCAGGCCCTCCAAACACTACCGGAAAAACATCCCTCTCCTCGATCAGGCGCTTGACCGTTTCAAGGAATCTCTCTTCCGGCCACACTTTTGAATCCCATTTACTGCCGGGGCCTATACCGAGGAGGGTGCTTTTCGCCGGATTCGCACTTGCTTGCTCAGACAGCCATTCAACAGCCGAGGCCTTATCTTTGTCTGAAAGTGAAAGCAGGTTCTCGATGCCGTCTTCGACATGTGAGGATGTGATTCCCGAATCCTCAAGGATCTCGAGCAGGAACTCCGCTTCATTCGGTACCGGAGGCAGAGGCCTGGTCTCGTCGAACTTCAATGTCTTTTTGCCAAGGTATTCGGCGCCTATAACATCCCTGATGCCGCACAAGCGAAAGAACAAAACGTCTCTGCGAATGCTCGAAGGGGGCCGATTCCGGGTCATAAGGTAAAAAACCGAGTCGAAGCTGCCTTTGCGGATCTTGCCTGCCAGCCCCAGCATTCTCAATCCCTTCGCTGTTCCCCCGATCGAAGAACCGTAATCGATGAATTCGTCGAAAAGCCCTTCTTTCGGAAGGACTTCCACGGATGGGACAGCATTTTCTCCTGTTCCGGCGGACGAATTACTCAACAACGCGATATGGGAATCCGGATATTTGTTCCTGATCGCCCAGAAGGCCGGAAGGGCGACGATCGTATCCCCCAGGTGGCCGACTCTGAAAACGAGTATTTTCCTTGCTTCCTTCGCAGTCACGAAGTTGCTGCGGCCTCCACTTCCTGAAATAGTTCGTCTATTCTGATCGGGGATGTCCCAACCCTCTCAACCACAAGGCCTGCCGCAAGATTCGCAAGTTCCGCGGCCTGCCGCAACTCCGCGCCGGCAGCGGCCGCGACCCCCATCGTCGCGATCACGGTATCTCCGGCTCCGGTCACGTCGTAAACCTTTCGTTCGTGCGCCGCTATGGTCTCAGGATCTTCTCCCGCTTCAAAATACGCCATGCCTTTCTCACCGCGCGTTATCAGCAGCGACTTAAGTTCCAAACGGTCAATCAGATACATGCCAATAGTTTCGAGATCACTTTCACCAGGAGAATGATGGCCAACTGCCGCATATGCCTCTTTTTCGTTCGGAGTGAGGATCGTTGACGCGGAGTACTTGCTGAAATCCACACCCTTCGGATCAACTAGAACTGGTCTTCGGAGTTGGTTCATTTTCGTTATCAGACGCATGCAAGCATCTGGAACGACCAAGCCTTTCGCGTAATCCGAAATGATCACAGCGTCACAGGCCTCCAAAAGCGGCTCCAGTGCCGACCACAACTCTTCCGATTCCTTCGTCTGAAGCCAGGACGGGTCTTCGCGGTCAAATCGTGCGACCTGCTGCTGATGAGCGATGAGCCTGGTCTTTACAGTGGTCGGGCGTCCGTCAAACGCAACAAGGCCGCTGTCTTCGATTCCGGCCTCTGCCAATACCCTTCTGAGTTCCTCCGCTTCCTGATCTGACCCCACGGCTCCGACCAGAATGACATTCCCGCCGAGCCCTTTAACGTTCATCGCGACGTTAGCGGCGCCACCGGGTACCGACCGCCTCCCCGACACGTTAAGCACGGGGACAGGCGCTTCGGGGGATATCCTGTCGACACTTCCTTCAAGGTACGTGTCAAGCATGACGTCACCGAAAACAAGCACTTTCGTATCCTTGAATTTGCTCAACAACTCTTTCATATCAATGACTTGGATACTTATGCCTCAGATGCCGCATCAAGTATTTTCCGGTCGACATATTCGCACCAGATGTGGCCGATCGTAATGTGCGCTTCCTGAATGCGGGATGTCCGCTCGGAAGGCACCAAAACACATTCGTCACAGAGAGCCGCCAGCTTGTTGCCCTTGGCGCCGGTCAGACCGATTATCCGGCAGCCCATCTCCCTTGCTTTCATCACTGCCGCGATCACATTCTTCGACGTACCGCTGGTTGTAATTGCGATCAACACATCCCCTTCAGACGCAAGGGCTTCCACCTGTCTGCGGAACACATGTTCGTAACCGTAATCGTTCGAAAGGGCTGTGAGCGCTGAGGTATCGGTCGTGAGCGCGATCGAAGCGAGAGCCTTTCTTTCCGTCTCGTACCGGCCGACAAATTCCGCGGCGATGTGCTGTGCATCCGCCGCGCTCCCTCCATTTCCGCATATGAGCACCTTACCGCCATTCTCGACGCTTTGAAAGATCATATCCGCGGCCCTGTTTATCGAACCCCCGCATTCTTCGAGAAGCCTCTCAAAAACACCAAGATGCTCCCCGACCGAGTTTTCAGCGATCTCTCGGTGCGAGCCGGAAGGCATTGTCGCGCCTTCTTTGATCTCAGATCGTTCGTCCCTGCCGATCTTTTCAACCACTTTCGATGTTGAGTAACCCTCCACGATCGGAACCGTCCGGACCTCGCCGCCCAGGCCTCTCACCGTATCCGAGCCGATGATCTCGGATTCATCCCAGTCGCCCCCTTTCACCAGCACGTCAGGCTTCAGGTCTTTTATCAAGTTTGCAGGCGTAAGGTCATCAAAAATAATAACTTCATCGACGCACGAAAGCGCTTTCAGAATCGCTTTTCTGTCCTCTTCATTGTTAACAGGCCTGCCAACCCCTTTGATCGATCTCACTGAGCGATCGCTGTTTATTCCGACAACGAGCCGGTCGCCGAAAGACCTTGCTGTTTCCAGAAGTTCAATGTGGCCCCTGTGGAGTATGTCGAAACACCCGTTGGTGAATACCGTCTTCATAGCCATAACTTCAGTTCGGCGTCTCAATGTTACGTCCGGACAAGTTTGTACGTCGCGCCGTCGCCTTCAACTCCAACAATGCTGAAATACAGCCTGTCGTCAAAGGCGTTCATGTAAGGAAAATGTATCAGTCCGAACATGAAAAGCGCAGTGTGCCAGCGGTCTTTCGGGAAGGAAACCACCCTTTCGGTGCTTCCTCCCGGCATTACGTGCCATATTGCGGCGACATTCTCGGTCTGGCTGGGAGCGTCCTCCGCGGTGGTCGCGAAGAAAAGGCTTTCGCCAACCCTTTTTGAATAGAACACGGTACCGTTAACCTCGCCGAGTTCTCTTCGCTCAAGCGTATTCCGATCCATCTGATATACAAGGTTCGCCCTGTATTCCGCGTCGGTACCGTAAAAATAACTGTCTTGCCCAAAAAGAATGCTGACTGCCCGCCAGCTTTCATCACCCTCACCGACCACATCAACGTGCGCGAAACCGTCAGAAGTCCTTAAAATACGGCACTCGTCCTCATCATCTCCCGTAAGGCACAGTAGTTCGCGCTTTATCTCGTCAAAATATATGCCGTGTATGTGCCGTATTGAACCGCGAGGGAACACATAGGCTTCCTCGATCCTTGAACCTCCCTTCGGAAGCCTGTACACGCGCATCTCGCCACGATCCGTATTCGCCAGATACTCCCCAAAATACAGGTCTCCGGAGTCATCAGCCGCACACGCCGAGCGAAGCACCCTGCAAGGTCTCACAAGTCCATCCAGGGCTCTGTAATTCCCTTCTTCAAAGATCCCCGCCGTCTTGTCGAAAGTAACGAATACTCTGCCATCTTCCAGCGGCACAACATTCGTGAACATAAACCTGAAAAGCCTCTGCAAGAGCCTAAGTCTCGAGGCTGCACCCTTTACCACTGAGGCCTCAACTTCGCCTATTTTCACAAACGGCTGCGTTAGATCCGCAGTGCGGTATAGGACGTTCCGCTTTGATAAGTAGAACAATCCGGGTTCGGCCCACTCGACGGTGTATCCGGCAAGCTCTTTGATCTCTTCGGCCCGCCAATTCACGCAGAACCCTCCTGCTTCCAGCATATGAAAGGCCCGATCACAAGGACGTCCATGCGGGTACGCAAATAACAGTCGATCGCCTCCGATGGCCTGCACACTATCGGTTCATTCTCATTAAAACTGGTGTTGAGAATCACGGGCACGCCAGTGAGTTCTTCAAACCGGGTAATAAGGTCGTAGTATAGCGGATTTTCGTCCCTTGCAACGGTCTGCAGCCTTCCGGTGTCGTCAACGTGGTTGACCGCGGAAAGCCTTTCACGCCACTCGGGCCTGATCTTGTAAACATGAAGCATGAATGGCGAAGGCTGGTCTTGTTCAAAGATCTCATCTTGACGGTCTGCCAGCACCGAAGGAGCGAAAGGCCTGAACCACTCCCTGTGCTTGATGCGGGCGTTCAAGATGTCCTTCATCCCCGGAAAACCGGGATGCGCCAGGATCGAACGGTTGCCCAGCGCCCTTGGCCCCCATTCCATGCGGCCCTGGAACCATCCGATCACATTTCCTTTGGCTATCTCATCTGCCGTCGCCTTCAGAAGCGGATCCCTTTCCATTTCCAGATGCCGCACCCCCGCGTTCTCGAGTTCCTTTCGAATCTCTTCCGTGGAATAACCGTCCCCGAGATACGAATCCTTCATTACCCAGCGTTTTTCCTCTTTCAGAACGGAATTGCTGACATAGAGCGCCGAACCAAGGGCAAGTCCGTCATCGCCCGCGGCGGGCTGGATGCACATCTCTTTGAAGGGAGTCTCCAGAAACGCCTTCCCGTTCGCGACACTGTTCAGCACGCATCCGCCCGCCATCGAAAGCCTGGTCTCCGGAACCTCTGCGTGGAGCGAGTTCAGAAGGCGCATGTAATATACTTCGAAGATCCTCTGCAGGCTGTAGGCGACATCCATATCCCTCTGCGTGATCTCCCCATATGGCTCTCTCGGTTCACCGAGTGCCTCTACAAAAAGGTCCGAATACAGCCTTTCAACGACCATCTCGCCGTTCTCGTCGACGTGCATTCCCTGGTTAGATCCAAACGGCAGAAAATATTTGGGATCAAGGCGGAAGCCGCCGTTCTTCGGCACCAGAACACCTTCGAAGAATTCTGAGTACCTGTCGGTTCCGAGCGGCGCGAGCCCCATCACCTTACCCTCGTCGCCATATTTCGGGTATCCGATGAACTGGCAGACTGCCGTGTAAAGCGTTCCGAGCGAATGCGGCACGAAGATCTTGCGGACAGGCCTGATCTCGTCACCCGAACATTCGCTCAAGAGACACGACACGAAGTCGCCCGATCCGTCAATAGTTATCGCCGCACTGTGATCCCAGGGCGATGCAAAATATGCGCTGGCGGTATGCGCGAGGTGATGCTCGACATTGTGCTGCGCGAATCTCAGCTTTTCCTTCTCTACGCCGCAATGTTCCGCGATCATAGTAGCGAGATCGTCGAATGCCCTGCCCTTTCCTCTCATCCGCGCAAAGTTCAAAAGCCTTCCAGGGTTTTTCAGGACAAATTCCAGCTTCTTGTTCAGATTCGCCCCGGAATCCCTCCCGACCGCGACCGCATCGATGTCACGAAAGTCCAGGCCCGCGTATTCCAGGCACCTGTTGATGGCTAGCTTCGGAAAACCGGCAAAGTACTTCACGCGGTTCAAACGTTCCTCCGCGATGGCGATGACAGGCTTTCCGTCGACGAGAAGCGCCGCGGATGAACCTGCGTGAAAGGCATTGATTCCCAGAATTACACTCATATCCTGACAAGATTACGCACAACCGCTTCATTGGACGACCACGGTCCTGCCGCTACGGGAACGTAAACTTTAATACTCGTAAAAATTGTCCGCGTCTGCAAACGCGGTCACCCGGCTTGCTGTTCTGTACCGCGCGAAGCGGTCTTCTGACTGTTCTCGAAAAGATGCACGTAATGGTGGTCGTCAGAAATCCCCTCTCCACCGATTTGCCTGAACCCCATTTCCTCCAGGCGCCCCACCACCGTTTCTCTGGGCCGGTCCGGAAAGTGATGGATCTCGATCAAAAGGTATCTGCAATCGGAAAGTCTCTCGCAATTGTTTCCGGCGATCGTTTCAAACTCCGCTCCTTCGATGTCCATCTTGCAAATATCGACCCGGCTGCTTCCGAAGCTTTCCGACATCACTTCGTCAAAGGTCATCCCGGTTACTGTCCTTCCTTCTGCTGAACCCGCGTCCCCGTCATAGATGCTGTCCGCCGTCCCGCCCCGTGTATCAGGTATCGTGACATCCCTGTGCTCACCGCAGACAGCGACGTTCATCGCCCTCACCTCCGGCCCGAAATTCCTCTCAAGATTGAACCTCAGACGAGAGAATGTGTGCGGATTCAGCTCGACACAAACGGCGTTTTGGAGATCGAATCCCTCGGAAGCCAGCAAGAGCGTAAAACCGCCGTTATTGGCACCAATGTCGAGGACATTGAGCGGCCCTTCAAGAGACATCTGACCCAGGAACCTTCTGTACTCATCGGTCGCGAGCACCTGCCTTGCGCCGTTCGCGTCGCCGGCTGAAAGATCGGTCACGAACTCAAGACCCTTATACCTGCATATCTGGACCGGTTCACGCGGAAACATCGTCCGGGAAATAAGAAGCTGGATCCCGTTATCCATCCTCATCATCTCCTTCAGCGCGTTCCATTTTGTTGAAAGGCTCATCGCTTGCGATCCGTTCCGCTTCCTATAACCACTGCGGCCATTATACAGCCGGCAGTTCGGCAGTTTCCGATGCCACACGCCTCGTGAAAAGGTTTGCGATCAGGAGCGCAACTACAAGAACCAGGAGTACGCGAATCGTGTTTGGAAAAATGCTGGAGTAGAAGCCTTCGTAATGCGCCATTATCAAGAGCGGAAAGTACGCCGCCTTCTTCCAGATCCTGGGCTCCGGTGTGTCTATGAGCACCTGGTAGATCACTCTCAAATAGATTCCCAGAAGCAGCATTCCGAACGGCACTCCGATCGGCCCGAAATTTCTGACAAGATCTCCAAAAACAGTGATCGCGAACGAATTCTCGCCAAAATTAAAATAAAGGTCGCTATACGATCTTGCGTCGGAGACCATCGGCTTGTCAGCCCATAGAACACGGGGGATGAAGGATGTCGTGAACTCGTTGATGATGTTGTTCTTTATTCCGTACTCTTCTTCGTACGGTTCCAGCTTTTCGTAATTCGAGACGACCACGGCAAGAGAACTCAGATTCTCGACACGTTCTGCCAGCGCGCCCGCGGCTTGCGAAAAGATCATTGAGGTGTCTGTAACCGAAAGATACTCGATCGTGGCGACCACCTGCCCAGCGTAATCACCCGCGTTAATCCTCGCCTCGGACCCCTTGACGTGCCGGAAAGTCGTACCGTAAACAATTCCGATTCCCACCGCGACAAACAACGCGATGCTGAACAGGATCGCGTGCACCCATTTGAGTTTGCGGCCCGAATACAGGTACGCGAGCCCGATCGGAACAAGACTGATCATGAGGCTGCTCCGGTTGCCCAGGAACGCCATTCTCAAGGGGATAAGCCCGATCAGCAGCGCGATCGTGAGGTAATAAATGAGCGTGTGGCGCACCGAATGAAAAACACCGAGCCAAAGCAATATGTAGCCAAGCGTGAATACGGCGGCCAAAAACACCACCAGACTGTCAAAAACGCCGATCTCATCCACGCGCTGATATCCGAGCACGCCCTGGACAAAACCAAGGATGTTGAGCCCGATCCCGGCGGCGATAAGAAGTGTTCCCGGGAGCCAGACATCGTCCCTTCCCCAATGTCTCGTTGGAAGCATCTTGTCGATCAAACGGGCCAGGAATGATCCGACCGGGAGAAAGTATCCGGCGGTAAGGCCAAGAAAACCGACCGACACATATACGAGCGAAAGCGGCAAATTGTAGCTTGGATTATCGATGAAAGTGAGAAAATACGGGTCCGTCAGATTAAATGTGAGTATCACCGCGCCGCCGACGAACGCAGGCATGAGGTAGATCCATACTCCGTAAACAAGCGGATGGAACGGATCGAACTTGCCGACGTACCAAAGATATACGGACGGCGAAAGCAGGATAAGCGCAGTCAGAAAAGCCCACGGCAGGAGATAATAGCCTCCGAGACTTTCTGTGAAGCCTTCATCGGTCCAGAAATACGCAACTGCGATCGCGAAACCGACGCACCATATCACCAGAGCGGGGACCAGAAGGTCCTTCCTACCCTTATCATTTCCAATATCGGTATGCGCAAATGGCCGGTTCATTTTGGTTTACAGATTTTATTTCTTAAGGCCGCAGATCGCTATCACTCCGTCGCTCAACTGCGGAGAGAATCTGACACACACATCATTGACAAGATTATATATCCTTCGGTTAAAAGGTCGATGTTCTCTGCCAATGTCGTAGAAAAAGAACTCGTCCACTCTTAACCCCTCCTTCTCAGCAAGCAGGCGCAACGTCCTGTAGGAATAGTAGGCAACGTGATCCGGGTGTACGGGCTCGTTCGGACCGCCCTTACCTCTCAGTCCGTATATGAAGAAACGCATGGCCGAATACGCGTTGATCGTCGTGATCACAAGCGAAGTGCCTTCGTGCATAAATCGCCGGATCCCCCTTAAGAAGAGCCCGGGATTCGGCAAATGCTCGATCATTTCGCCGGCGATGATGACGTCGAACTTCTTGTCTAGCTCCACGTCCTCAAGCGCCTCGAGGTCAGCCCGGTACAGATCTTCAACGCCGGATTCCCTAAGGACACGAATTCCCTCTTCATCAAAGTCGAATCCGTAAAGTTCCGCCGCCGCTTCTCTCAACTCCAGATGCAGCAGCGATCCATTCGCGAGGCTCTCAGACGTGTACGGATAGTTGGTGCACCCGAGGTGCAGGACCGAACGCGCATTGCACAGGTCTTTGATAAGATCCACGCGCTGCACCAGTTCAGGTTTTTTCTCCATTCCCATATCAGCGCGCCGCCATTCCTCTCAAAAGCGTCCTCTCTTCCTCAGACAACATCCCGGTCAACAGTGTCACCCCGGCATATGCCAGAAACCCGATCAGGGTGGAGCCGATGAGCGCTACCCAGATCTGCGGGAATACGCTCAGGACCGCATATTCGGCGAGCGCAGCCGCAGAGGCGGCTGCAAGCAGGCTTCCTCCCGTCCGGAACCAGTATGCAAAGTCTATCGAACCAAATACGCGGCGCTCGATCAAAAACACGGAGCAGAACACAGTCCCATATCCTACAAGGCGTCCGAGTGCCACACCAGTCTCTCCAAAACCCGCCGTCAATACCACCATCAGCACGATGCTTATCAGAACGCTGAATGCGGTGACCCCGAAATTGTAGGCCGTATGCCCGAGACCTTCATTCATTTGCCACGTTACAACCTGGATAGCCACCATGCTGAACGTCAGCGTATGGATGGATAGAAGAAGCCAGCTGGCGTTAGAAAACTCCCTGCCAAGCCACAGAGCCAGAAACGATCTTCCTTGCACGAAAAGGCTCGCGGCGATGAACAGGACCAGGAAAAGCGCCAGTTTCGTCGCTTTCTCATATACCTTTCTTAGCTTCGGCAGATCGCCGCTCAACTCGCTCGTAAGCGGAAAAACCACCATCATCAGGCTCGCGATAAAACCGTGAAGCTGCAAACCGAGCGTCAAAGGCACGACATAATAAGCGACGGTCTCTGGCCCCAGATTGCGCATCAGCCAGCCGCGTTCGAACAGCACAAGACCATTCGAAAGAAGCTGGTAACCAATTATCCCTGCGCTGAACGCCAGTATCCTCCTGAGTTCCGGATTACGACCCAGCACTCTGAGGCGGAAGTCCGGTACAAGACGTCTCGCCACAAAGCCTCCGACGAGCGACATTGACGCAAGCACCAGAAGGTTCCACGCGAGAAGGATGTTCAGTCCGTACCCGGAATATGCTAGGACCGCGTTCCCGCCCAGTAGAAGGCCGTTGTTGATATTGAACAGCCTGGAGAATACATCGAACCGGTGCAGTCCCTGCAGAACCGCATTGAACATCTGCCCAAGCATCGTACAAAACAGGATGCCCGCCGCAAGGTAGAGCGCGAATACCGTCTTCCCCCTCGCCGCCTCCGGTATCAGGAGCACGTCGCGAACAAGCCATCCGGCAGAAATTACCAGGATCAACGCGCCCGCGATCCCGATCGGGATGTTGATTCCGACAGACGCGGAGATCACATCGCTGATCTTTTCATCTTCGCCCCGGGCCTTGTATTCGGCAACATACTTTGTGATCGCCCGAACGAAATTCAGATTGAACGAGTACCCTACAAATCCGAGAACGAGTACGTAGATCCCGTAATCGGCGGTGCCCAGCGAGCCGATGATTATAGGCGTAACAACAAAACTGAGAACCAGCGGGAACGCCCAGGTCGAAAAACCGTAAAGGACGCTGCGCAACACCGATCTTCCGGTTTGAGTGCTCGGTGAAGTCATTCGGCAAATGCCCTCCGGTATCTTTCAAGCGCCAGTTCGCCGACCACTGTATCAGTGAACTTTCTGGAAACCGCCTCCATTGCAGCCTCCGACAGCCTGGCAGCCAGTTCGGGATGCCGCTTCAATTCAATTATCGCATCGGCAAGCGCGTCAACGTCGCCGGGCTCGATCAACAGACCGTTCTCTCTGTCCTTGAGCGCCTCCGGAATCGCATTGATGCTGGTGGATACGCTCGGAACCCCCAGTGCCATCGCTTCCAGGAGCGAGATCGGCAGTCCTTCGACGTAGCTTGGAAGCGCAAAAACGTCGGCACACCTCAGAAGCCTCATCAGTTCGATATGCTCCTTGCCGACCCGGTCCGAGGTCAGAAAGACCAGATCATTCCCCAGTCCAAAAGATTCAACGCGTTCGAGATCTTCGTCCGAGGGAGCCGAATTGGCGATCCAGACGAACGCTGTGTCAGGTTCCTTATCCCTTATCTTGCGCGCCGCCTGAAGGAAGTCCCAACGCCCTTTTCTGTCAATGAACTGTCCGACCGCCACGACCAGAAACCGGTCAGACGGAATCCCAAGCCGGACGGCAAACCTTTCAAGATCCGGTTCTTCGCTCCGCACCTCTGCGATCTCTTCGGAATCGACGCATGCGTAGGTCACTGCTATGTCATCGAACGCCTTATCCGAAAAATATCCTTTGAAACAGTTCTTCGCGTCGACATTCGCCGTGAAAGCGTGGAAATTCCTGAAACGGGAGATCGCGCTTAGCTTCACTTTCCAAAGAGCTTTCCGCCACGTCGATCCAGGGTCCACCGAGTTATGCATGGTCACGAAGACCTTCGTATGCCTGCAAAGCCGTATCAGCGGGAACAGCGACTGCCAGGGCGCGAGTTCAGCGTGAACGATGGCGTTGGACAGGTCTAACCTGAAGAGTTCTCGCAATAAAGCCCGCTCGCTTTTCCATTTCGCGGCGTGAAGCCGAAGTTTGCCGACGACCCCTCTTGCAGAGACCGCGTCGAACGAAGGCGAAAAGAACTTGAACCTGACTCCGGCTTCTTCAATGAACCTGAGCAATGCGGGACTGGAGCCTTCAGGAAGCAGGATCATCACGTCAAACTCCTTCCGCACGGTTTTGATGAGCGCAAGCGTGTACATTTGTGCGCCGCCCCACTCAACGTAGTTCCAGGCGTAGATGATCTGTCGCATTGAAATAGATCTCGTCCGGACGTGATCAGCCGGTCACCCTGTCCCTGAATGTATCCGCGAGATCTGGCTCGTTTTCGTAGGAATTTCCCTCGGATTCCGGACTTGAACCGGTCGCCGCACGTGCCAGAAAAACAAAGAAGGAAAGCACTCCCTCAAATCGGTTCGGCGCTCCGTAGAATCCGGCATAGAACCGGCGGCGAAGATTATGCGGATGCCCCAGGTCCGTAACCAGCATTCTGAACTTCTCTCTGAAAGGGACCTTGCTAAGCCTCTTCGGAGGTGTGTTCGGCTGGCAAAAGACCCTTGCCGAAGGATCGATGAGAAGCTTCCATCCGGCTTTTTTCAATCTTGGCGTGTATTCGGCGTCGCCGAAGTTCGGAAATCGCCTTGAATCCATCAGGCCATGTTGACGGATCGCTTCCGCTGGGACAAGAACGCAATTGCCGACGATCAGGTCGACTTGCCAGGGAACCTTAGGGATCGTCCAGACCGTCTGTTCATACCAGTGCTTCCAGCCCCCCGACCATACATCCCACAAGGGCGCAACCTGGAAAAGCCTGTGCGGCGTGTCCCACAAAAGAAGCAGCGAACCGACGATCGACCGTTCATTTGCTTCCGCCGTTTCCACCATGTTCTTCAGGAAAGACTGATCGAATACCGCATCGTCGTTGATCATCAGCACGTAATCGGGATCGTGTCGCATCGCCTCGCGAACTCCGACATTGGTCCCCTCCGTGAACCATAGATCTCCGGTCCCCTGGATGACGTGTACGCCGGGAAATTCGGCTGCGATCGCTCCCGAAGTGCCGTCAGAGGACCCGTCGTCTACGATAAAGACACTGACGTCCAGCCCTTCGCTTTCAATGCGGCTAAGGCTTCGCAGGCAATTCATCGTTATCTCCCTGCGGTTGTACACAGGTGTAACAATGGCAACTTTTATCAATCTTTCGCCCATCCGGCCGCCTTAACCTCTCCGGACCAAAGACGCTTCAGCCTTTCGGAATTCTCTTCATCCGACGAACCGAGCCCGGTACCTATGTATTCTATTCCTTCCGCCGCCGACAGTTCGCCGGCAAGCTTTCGCCAGAAATCGATGACCGTGACCGTTCTTCCTTCTTTTCTGACATCATCCGCCGAGATCCGATTGAATTCATCGTCCGGCGTCGTGATCAGGACTATGTCAGCCTGCGCCAGGCAGTCTTTGAGCGAATCGAGTATCACGACCCCGCCCTTGAGCTCGGGAGCCGCGGTCTCATTCGCCAGCGGATCATAGGCGACCACTCGGGCACCCGCTTTGGAGATCGCGTCGGCGAGAAACAGCCCCTGAGACTCCTCGATCACATGCGATTTCGGTTTGTACGCAAGCCCCAGAACGGCTACGGTCTTTCCGCTTTCGAACAGCGGCCTGAACCGCTCCGTGAAACGGTTTGCCAGAGAACGATTGAAGGCATCTGTGGTCTCAGCGATCGAGGCTTCCGAGCCAAGTGTTCTGGCAAGATAGCTCAGAGCGACATTGTCGCGGGGAAAACAAGGTCCGCCGTAACCAAGAGCTCCGGTCAGATACCTCTTCCCGATTCTTAGATCCGTTCCCAAAGCGTCCGTCACGACATCGATATCTCCGCCCGGGATCCGCTCACATAGTTCGGAAAGCATGTTCGCGAACGTGATCTTGGTCGTGACGAACGTATTGACCGAGATCTTCGTCAACTCCGCGTTTTCCAAGGTCATTCGCTTCGAAGGAGACCCGTTCAGCATCGCCTTAGAGTAGAGCCCTTCAAGTTCGCTCCCGCATCGCTCGTCAAACTCGCCGATCAAGGTAAAGTCCGGATTGAGAAAATCGCTGATGATGCTTCCGAGCGCTATGAACTCAGGGCTGTAGCAAAGTCCAAAGTCCTCTCCCGCTTTCTTGCCGCTCTCGTTCTCAAGGATCGGAAGCAGACCGTACCTGCAAGAGCCCGGCAGCACCGTACTGGTCATTATCACGTTGTGATACGAATCCTTTTTCGCGAGCGCTTTTCCTATCTCTTTGAACGCCCAGGAAGCGTACTGGAGCGAGAAAGAGCCCTTTTCGTCACTTGGCGTAGGAACAATCACGAACGATATGTCGGAGCCGAGAACGGCCTCTTCGTGGCTCATCGTCGCCGTGATCCTCTCCCGATATTCCGATATGTACTTTCCGAGGTCCGTCTCCTGAACCGGCGCTTCACCCCGGTTTACCGCGTCAACGGACGATGCGTTCACATCGACGCCTATTACGTTGTAACCGCGGCTCGCAAACGCGGCCGCCATACTCGCGCCCAGCTTTCCGAGCCCTATGACGGAAATACTTTCGATCATTGAGAAAATACCCCTTGTATAAAAAGTGTTTAGTTAAATTATGTGGACCGGGTCCGCGTTAAGGATTCGAGCTCTTCGACAGTGTCTGGTCCTCGTCATTACCGGCGAGCCTTGCTCGAACCTGTTCTTCGATCCAGTCATACGTGATCTTGAGACCGTCCTCAAGCGAGACTTCCGGCTCCCAGCCCAGAACTTCCCTTAGGCGGCTGTTGTCGGAATTCCTTCCCCGTACGCCTTGCGGCCCGTCTATGTGTTTCTTGGCGACCGATATGCCGGCTGCCGAGGCGATGATATCGGCCAGTTCATTGATGGTCACCATCCTGTCCTGACCGAGGTTCAGCGGTTCGTAATGGTCCGAGACCATTAGCCTGTAAAGCCCTTCCACACAATCTGTGATGTAGCAGAAAGAGCGCGTCTGCTCTCCGTCGCCCCATATGTCTATCTCGGAAGCACCCGTGAGCTTGGCGTGGGCGATCTTGCGGGCCAGTGCCGCGGGAGCTTTTTCCCTGCCGCCTTCCCACGTGCCCTTTTCTCCGAAAATATTGTGAAATCTGACCGTTCTCGTTTCCAGCCCGAAGTCTTCCCTGTAATGGTTGCACAACCTCTCGGTTACGAGCTTTTCCCATCCATAGGCGTCCTGGGGCATCGCCGGATACGCGTCTTCTTCCTTAAGAGGGGTGACATTCGCGTCTTCCTGCAGAAACTCCGGATAAACGCAAGCCGATGATGTGTAGAGGTAACGCTTGATCCCATTCACGCGTGCGGCTTCAAGCGTGTGTATGTTGATCAGCGAGTTGTTGTGGAGGATCTGCGCATGGTTAGCCGAAATAAAACCCATTCCGCCCATGTCCGCCGCCAAGGCGTAAACGTGGTCAACGTTCCGTGTCGCTTGCAGGCAGTTGTCCCAGCGCCGAAGATCGAGTATCTCGAACTCATCGGCCTCGGTCTCGCCGAACTCCGGGTACTTCAGATCGACCCCACGAACCCAGTAACCCCGTTTCTTCAAGAACCCCGCCAAATGGCTTCCTATAAAGCCTCCGGCACCCGTTACAAGTACTCTTTTTCCGATTTCCATAAACTAATGCACAAGACGGCGTGCGGACTTCAACGCCTGGAACCGATCTGATCCGGTTCTCCTAAGCCTCGCGGTCCGCGCCCTCGCTATCGGAACTTCCGTAATAGCTTTGATAATAGTAATAGTTGTCAGTCGAACGGGAATCGACGTTGTTTAGAACGACGCCGAAAACCTTCGCCCCTATGTCATGGAGGAACTGCGTAGATCGCCTGACAATGTGCCGCGAACTC
>JAHEEZ010000269.1 GCA_024640445.1 Acidobacteriota bacterium
CGACCAGGCCACACCTGAACAGATAGACGCTTTCCGAAAACGGCATGGGCTGGACCGGCCGGCGTTCTTCTTCACTTACGAAGGCAAAAACGGATTCATATGGAATGGGACCAACAACCGGTACCTTGAATACTGGACGGGTGTCGTTCAGGGCGACCTCGGGATCTCGTTCGACAGCGACAGGCCGGTGCGTGACATGATCATCGAGCGATATCCGGCAACGATCAAACTCGCGCTCGCGGCCCTGCTTGTTGCGGTTTCGATCTCCGTTCCCCTCGGCGTGGTAGCAGGAACCCATAAAAATTCGCTGATAGACAACTTCGCTTCGTTTTTCGCCCTGCTCGGAATATGCCTTCCGGGCTTTGTTATCGGGCCGCTCCTTGTCTACCTGTTCGCGGTCAAAATACCCATATTCTCGCCGACAGGAAGCTATTATCCGGAAGACATCGTGCTTCCGGCGATCACTCTAGGCGCAGCCCTTTCCGCCATCCTGACCAGGATGATCAGATCGAGCGTGATCGAGGAACTAGGCGAAGATTATGTGCGCACCGCACGGGCTAAAGGCCTTAGCGAGAGAGTCGTGATCTACAAGCACGTGCTTAAGAACGGATTGATCCCGGTCGTGACGATACTGGGACTGCAGCTTGGTGTGCTTCTCGCGGGCGCCATAATAACGGAGAAGATCTTCAACTGGAGGGGGATCGGGACGCTGCTGCTGGACGGGATCAACACCCGCGATCACAGGCTGGTCCAGGGCGTCGTGCTTGTCATCAGCGTCACATATATTCTCGCAAACTCCTTTACTGACTGGGTTTACCGTTGGCTGGACCCGAGGATCAGGCTTTCCTAGAGACACCAGATTCGATTTACGGATGAACCGACTTTTCTACATTGGCATTTTCCTGGCTACGGTGTTCATTTTCACCGCTGCGTTCGCACCGCGAATCGCAACGCACGATCCCTTGAAGCAGTTCGACTATTACGACACGGTCGAAAAACGTGAAGCGACGCTCAAGAACGCGTCGCCGAGCACAGAGCACTGGTTTGGCACTGATTCGCTTGGTCGGGACGTCTTCTCGAGGATCGTTTATGGAGCCAGGGTATCGCTTCTTGTAGGTGTCACGGTGGTGCTTGTCGCGGGAATCATAGGGACGATAATCGGTGCGTTGGCCGGGTTCTACGGCGGGTGGCTCGACAATTTCCTGGCGGGATATGTTTTTAACGTTTTTATGGCGTTTCCCGGGCTTCTGCTCGCGATCGCGATCGTCGCGTTTCTGAGCGGGACCAATCCGACTCCCGGAGACAGGATCCGGCACCTTATCATCGCCATGTGCGTTACGGGCTGGGTCGGCTATGCGCGGGTAATGCGCGGGCAGGTTCTGAAGGTCAGGGAATATGATTTCGTCCAGGCGGCCCGTGCGCTTGGCGCAAGCAACCTCCGCCAGCTATTCATACACATCCTCCCGAACGCGGTACAGCCGCTGATCGTTCAGGCGTCGCTGGCAATGGCGGGCGCCGTGCTTGCAGAAGCGTCGCTATCATTCCTTGGACTCGGCATTCCGCCCCCGAATCCGACCTGGGGAACGATGATCGACGAGGCGCGCGGTATAGAGACGCTAACCAACGCCACCCACAACCTTTTGTTCCCCGGCATCGCCCTGGCGCTTACCGTGATGGCCTTCAACTTCATCGGCGACGGTCTCCGCGAGTACCTGGATCCGAAGCAAAGGCGGCGTTAGGTTATTATTTCCAGCAGATAGCGAACAAGGTCGGTTGTCGTCACGATTCCGACTACCTTTCCGTCGTCGATCACCGGAAGCGCGTGGATCTTCCCTTCCTTGAGGATCTCCGCGGCATCCTTTACGGTTTGGCCCAAATCGACGGTCACTATTGAACGGGTCATCAAGTTTTCGGTACGCAGAAAGTCCCACATCGCCTCTACCACGTTCTCGGAGTTCGGATCGTTGACGAAACTAACGCGTTCCAGATCGGTGCGGCTAATTATTCCCGCCAGCTTTCCTCCGCGGAGCACAGGAAGATGATTGATCGCGTTCTCCTCAACGATCCTGTAGACGTCGGGCAGCGGCGTTTCGACTTCGACCGTGATCACCTGACCGGTCATTATTTTCGAGATGGGCGCGTTCATAGTATTATCCTTGGAACCGCCCGGCTCTTACGGGCCGCTGCGGCATTCCCGGTTTTAGTGTATCGCAGATCGGGATTCCCTTCACCGACCAAAGAACCTGTATGAAATTATGAAAGAGATCAAGCTCAGATCGATCTGTCCGGAGGTCCTTATCACACTGAACAACCTCGGGAACTGTGAGGTGGAGGAATCGGAGGACTCCGTTTCGGTCCGTTTTGACCGCGTACCGGGCGCAAGTCGGGAGAGATCCGAAGACGATGGGGCTTCGAGCGACGCTCGCGGGACAACGAAAGAATGAACAGAGGTGTCCCTTACAGGATCTCGCGGCTTGGCGAGGGCTGCGCGGTCGTATCGTTCGGGAACGAGATCGATCCGGCACTGAATGAAAGGGCGCTGTCGCTCGCGCGAGAACTCACGGAATCTCCTTTCAAAGGCTTTCAGGAGGCCGTACCGGCATACTCTTCGGTGGCGGTCTTTTACGACCCTCTAAGCGTTAACTTCAAAGACGATAAGGACCCGTTCCAAAAGGTCTGCGGTGTGCTCGACGCCGCGCTTGCGGCCGCTTCGGGTTTCCCGTCCGCAGACCGCAGGAAGGTAGAGATCCCCGTCTCGTTCGGCGGCGAGTCGGGGCCGGACCTCGGGTTCGTCGCCGGCATCAACGGGATCTCTGAGGACGAAGTTGTCCGGATCTTCCTGGACGGTGAATACAGGGTATATTTCCTCGGTTTTCTTCCCGGATTTGCATATATGGGCGAGTTGGACCCGCAGGTCCGTGCACCGAGAAAGGAGACCCCGCGCACGATGGTCCCGAAAGGCAGCGTGGGGATCGCAGGAAGCCAGACAGGCATCTACCCGCTTGATTCACCCGGCGGGTGGCAGATCATCGGACGAACGGAGATCACTATGTTCGATCCGGACGCCGAAGATCCTGCGCGCCTTCGGCCTGGAGACATGGTCAAATTCACTCTGGCAGATATCTGATGGCGGTTACGATCAATAGGTCCGGGATCCTGGATACGGTTCAGGACCTCGGAAGATACGGTTACAGGGCCCTCGGGATCAACCCAGGCGGCGTGATGGACCGATCCGCGGTCCGGATCATCAACGTGCTGTTAGGAAACGAAGAGAACTCGGCCGTGCTCGAGATGCACTTCCCCGCAGCGATCCTTATATTTGAAACGGAAACACTTTTCGCAGTAGGAGGCGCGGACCTGGGCGCTGAATTGGATGGCAGTCCGGTCCCGAACTGGCGGGTCACCAAAGCTCCAACGGGTGCTGAGTTACGATTCCGGAAGAAGAGCCTTGGGAATCGCACCTATCTTGCAATCCGGGGCGGATTCGAGATCAAACCCTGGCTTGGAAGTGCGAGCACTAATCTTTTTGCGAATGCAGGCGGCTTCCATGGCCGCGCCTTGAGGGCAGGCGATGTCGTCAATTCAGGTGCATCAGACGCGCCTGTGGGTTCGTATCCTGCTGCGGGTCCGGGGATAATTCCGGGTTATCGTTCTTCACCGACTATTCGGGTTACGGCGGCGCCGGAATCTGATCTGCTCACGGCTCAAAGCGCGAACGCCCTGTTTACATCGGAGTTCAATATCGGAAGCGGATCCAACCGCATGGGATTCAGGCTGGAGGGCCCCCGCTTGAAGCTTCTCGCAGAAACGGAACTTGTCTCTTCCGCCGTGAATTTCGGAACCGTCCAGCTTCTTCCGGACGGAAATCCGGTCGTCCTTATGGCCGATGCGCAGACGGCCGGAGGATACCCGAGGATCGCGAATGTGATCGCCGCAGACCTTCCTGTCGCGGCGCAGCTCGGACCCGGCGACACCGTGAGGTTCACCGAGATCTCGCCGGAAGAGGCGGTCGCTGCTTCCCGCCGCTTCGAGCGGGATTTGTGTTTCCTTCGTATGGGCATTAAATTAGGCAGACACTAAACAGTAGCGGCCTCAACGATCCTGATGAACACTATCGATCTCAATTGCGACATGGGTGAAAGCTTCGGCGCGTGGAAAATGGGTAACGACGCGGCGATCATGCCCTTTATCTCATCAGCGAATATAGCCTGCGGTTTTCACGCCGGCGATGCGTCAACAATTGCGCGGACCATTTCGCTCGCGATCGATCACGGCGTCGCAGTCGGGGCACACCCCTCTTATCCGGATCTGCAGGGATTCGGCCGAAGAATGATGTCGCTCTCCAGGAAGGAGGTCTACGACATCGTCGTTTACCAGGTTTCGGCGGTAAAGGGGATCTGCGAAACGCTCGGCGGCAGACTCCATCACGTGAAGCCGCACGGCGCGCTCTACAATCGAGCGGCGCGGGACGTGGAACTTGCGTCGGCAATAGCTGAAGCGGTATTTGCGGTCGACGGGGGACTTTTTTTATACGGCCTTTCCGGAAGCCTTCTTGTTTCCGAAGCTGAAAAGGCGGGACTCCGAACAGCATCGGAAGTATTCGCCGATCGCGGAT
>JAHEEZ010000062.1 GCA_024640445.1 Acidobacteriota bacterium
ACCTGAGCTTCCCCGTCCACAAATACCGGACCGGCCTTGCCGGCCTGTTGGGCTAACGAAAGGGTATTTGTAGAGAATACGAGGGCAAAAAGAACGACTGCGGTCCTGAGTTTCTTCATATTCCGTCTTTTATAACACAACTCATTGTCCCCGGTAGTCCTTTCAGGCTCGAGACTATCCATACGTCTGGTTAAAGTGTGTTCGTCCTGCCAGCGGGAAATGCATCCTGGGCATATATTGGACGGACGGGCCTTCAATGGAGGATCCGTTTCACCGATCCGCCTCGCGAAAGCAGAACCGAGCCCGATCGTTACCGGCAAGACTAATGGTGCGACGGTCCCCGTGACCCGATGGACACTCATAGTCAAAGCTGTCTTCTGAGATCTGCCCCGGACGGTTCTGGTTGATCGAAGCCGATTCCGTACAAGGGTCCGGCTTTGGCCATTCTCCCGTCAGGATTTTAGCGGCACCTGTGGCAATTTTCCGTTCTCCCGCTAAATATCACCCACTTTTTGTCTCACTAAACCCTCCAGAACATAGCGTTTCCGCTTGGAACGGCCCTTGCACGCGATACTAGGATCAGGCCCCGGGGCTTACCCCTTCGGGGTGCACAGCGGTTTCTTTGGCAAAATTTAGAAAGGAGTTTGATATGGAAATGAGAGTTAGACCACTAAGTTCGATCATCAGCGTTCTGATCATCACCGGACTCGCGATCATGATCCCGCTCTTGTCGGCACAACAGGTAAGTGGTCAGACCAGCCTTATTAAGAAAACATTAAAGAAGGTGGATGATCAGGTGGAGAAGGCGACTCCGGCGGCGGAGGATGGTTCGCAGGCTTCGGTACTGTCTCCTGCAGTGGAGCCTGAAGACCGGCAGGGCCAGGCGGGCAGGCTTGTCTTCTCAAAACAGCCGATTGACCCAAACAATCCGGCCGGCCTTACCAGTTCATTCAACGCAGGCGACCACATCTATGCGGCCCTGATACTGAACAAATCCTTCAGAGAGTTCGTGTCCGACCAGAACATCCGGGACTCACGCAAGGGCTATTCAGTAACCCGGCCCGGTTTTGAGGTCGATTTCCTCATCGACGACACGTGGAGTTTTGACGGGAGAACGAAGTTCGTCTTTCAATTGGACAAGAAAGAAGGGGCAATGGACTTTGTCCCTGCCGAAAACTACTTCATCTTCGACATATCGCCCGAGCCGGCAAAGGCAAGGACATATGAATACAAGGAAATGTATTTCCCGCTGTTGTCGGCGACCGGCCGTAAGAGCAACCGGGCAAAGGCGGGCGCCCAGTTCTATTCCTTCCAGCTTGGCAGACTTGGACCCGGGCCACATACGGTTTCTGTTCAGTTGACGGGATCGGAATCTATAAAAGGAGAATTCACGATAACCGGTTCGAACTACGCATTCTACACGCAACTGGCGGACAATCTGGATTCGGTCTCTTCCGGGAATACGGGAATGCCGAAATCGGAATGGAACAATCCGACACTCGCCCGGTCTGTCGGGACCGCATACAGGAAACAGGGCGGAGAACGCGTTCTGCGAACGGTACTCATCAGCCCAAGCTGGTTCATACAGAAGAACTCGCTCGGGATCATCATCCATCGCGGTCTGTTTGCCTCAATCGCTACCAAGGCCCCTGACGGCAAGTGTTATGTACAAAACGAGTACTTCAAGCAGCTGTATCGCGGAAGCGGAAGGTACGGACCGACCGCTCAGGACGGTCGAAGCGAAACGCGGCAGGTAATACCCTGCGAGAACGTAAATAAGTGACAACAAGAGAGGCGACGGGCTACAATCCGCTTCCGAAGATCGACTGAGCCATATCCCGCAAAATCGCGGTAAGAATGGCAGGTGAAAGCAAGGCGGAATGACAGTCTTTTAACCAATGGGTGGCAGCTTCGAGTCCTGCTCGAATCACCATCGCCTATAACACGTTAGCCCGGTCATATTGGCCGGGCTTTACCATCTGAACTCAGTCTTCCTGCCTGAAACGCATTGCAGAACGAGTTCGGAGAGTTTGCCGAGTTCAGCGAGTTGGTCGTGTTTGGCCGATTTTCCGGGTTCAGCGAGTTTGCCTTCCCGTTGAGATCGCATTTTGCGGGAGATTCCAGAACGCAGCAGTACGCAAGGAGTCCGCGAAGCGGATAGCGGGATGGTGGCGCAACCATCGACAAACGGAGCCCGCGCTGACGCTCGGGCTACTGACACGTTCGACTGCCTTCCTCGATTACAAACCACTTACCGTCATGCTCTAACTCGTCCAAGCACCTTGATAACCAACGGCTCCACCGAGTTGATCCCGGATCATACTGTTTCAAGGTATCCGGTCTGACGTCCCATTGCGGACGGGTTATAATTGCCCCGGAATGTCATTTCTTGAAGTGCTGAAGATTTCGCTGGAGTCCCTTCGCTCGCATAAACTGCGGTCGTTTCTGACGCTGCTTGGGATCATCTTCGGAGTCGCAACTGTGATCGTGGTCGTTTCGCTGATCGAAGGGTTCAACGCGTATGTTGACGAAAAGATAGCGAATATCGGCACGAACGCGTTCAGCGTTCAGAAATTCTCGATCGAAGATTTCTCAAGCCTGGAAACCCTGAACAAGGCACGCGTCCGGAACAAGGACATCAGAGTGGAAGACCTGAAGGCGCTAAAGGAACTCGGCGGATTTGTGGCGGAAGCGGGCGGAAGATCGGGGACTATTGCCGATATCAAATTCGGAGAAGAAACGCTCCGCAACGTGCAGTTAAACGCGACGACCCCGAACATTGCGGAGATCGAGAACATTGAGGCGAAAAGCGGCCGCTACTTTTTTGAAGCGGAAGAGGAATCCAGAAAATTCGTCTGTTTCATCGGTTCGGAAGTGGCAGAGAAGCTCTTTCCGAAATCCGATCCTATCGGTCAATCGATCAAGATCGACAATCGCCGGTTCAGGATAGTCGGTGTCGGAAAAGAACTCGGCTCCGCGTTCGGACAAACGCGCGATATGTACGCGTCGATCCCGCTTTCGACCTTTCTTTCGATCTATGGCATACGCCGCACTATCTCGATCAGCGTCACTTCGGTCAGTCCTGCGGCCTATGAAGACGCGATCGAAGAAGTGCGGACTCTGATGAGGGTTCGCCGCAAGCTGGAACCCTCCGAAATGGACAACTTCGGTATCGTGACACCGGGCGCGATCAACGGCCTTCGCGACAAGATCTTCGGGACGATTCAGATCGCCGCCATAGGAGTTACGTCAATTTCACTGGTCGTCGGCGGGATCGTCATCATGAACATAATGCTCGTCACTGTGACTGAAAGGAAAAAGGAGATAGGCATCCGGAAGAGCATCGGCGCGCGGAGATCGGATATTGTGAAACAGTTCCTGGTGGAATCGACGACTCTTGCGTTGGTGGGTGGCGCGGCTGGTGTGCTCATCGCCTATTCGATAGGAAAGCTCATTGAGGTCGCATTTTCGATACCGACCGCACTGCCGTTTCTTTGGGTGACGATCGCCTTGTTAGTTTCCAGCGGCGTCGGACTGGTTTCGGGAGTGTATCCCGCATGGAAAGCGGCGGGCCTGGATCCGATCGAGGCGCTCCGAAACGAATGAAGATCAACCACGAAGATACACAAATGAACACAAGGTGCAGAACGGTCGGCAATCGGTTCTGGTGAAGACCTCGCTGAAAAATCGCATCGCGGGCTTTGTGTTGCTTCGTGCACCTCAGTGGTTAAGAAATTTGTCCCTGGTCAATGAAAATCCGATCCGATCTAAGAGAAAATCTGCTGATGGCGCTTGATACGCTGCGGCAGAACAAACTGCGCTCGGCGCTGACCATCCTCGGCGTCGCGATCGGCACGATGACCGTAATCGTCATCGCGGCATTCGTGTCGGGAATAGACGCGCGCGTTTCAAAAGAGATCGAAGCGTTCGGAACAAACACCATTTACGCTTTCAAGTTCGACCCCGGATTCAATTTCAATCCGACGATGGAGGAAAGGACGCGGCCTCCTCTGACCGAAGAAGACGCGGACGCCATCCGGAACGATTGCGAAAACTGCATTTACGTTTCTCCTTTCATGTCCCCGGTCGATTACACCTCCGGGCCATTCGCGCCGCGGGTTATGGTGCGAAACAGGGACATTGAAATGTCCAACGCCACGGTCACCGGCTCGTCGTCTGATTATTTTCAAACTGGAATCACCAATCTGTCCGAGGGACGCTTTTTTACAAGGGATGAAGAGGCGAGACGCGCAAAGGTCGCCGTCATCGGAATCGACGTCGCAAATACGCTGTTTCCCTATTCCAACGCTCTTGACCAGACAATTCAGATCGAAGGACGCCACTATCGTGTCATCGGTGTACTCGAGAACAGGGAGATCTTCCTAGTAGGTGCGGATGATCCGAACAATGAGAACAAGGCGATCTATTTGCCATTCAAGACCATTAAGCAGCTTTATCCTGCGAACGAAGACTGCTTTATCATGGCGACCGCAAAACCGGGCAAGGTCAATGAAGCTTTGGAAGAGATCAGGAGTATTCTCCGCTTGAGGAGGAAGGTGCCTTTCGGCAAGCCTGATACCTTTGGCGTACAGACATCGGATCAGATCCTGGAACAGTTCGGCGCCATTACGGGCGGTATATTTCTACTGATGGTCGCGATCTCAAGTGTCGGTCTGCTGATCGGCGGCATCGGCGTGATGAACATCATGCTGGTTTCCGTCACCGAGCGCACAAAAGAGATCGGAGTGCGAAAGGCGATCGGCGCGCGCCGACTTGATATCATCACCCAGTTTCTTATCGAAGCGGTAACCTTGACCAGCTTCGGCGGAATTGTCGGTATCGTCTGCGGCGTCCTGCTCACGCTGCTGGTGCAGATGATCCTCCCCACTTACATCCCCATATGGGCACCCGTTGTCGGATTTGTCGTGTCAGTCGGTCTGGGCATCGTATTCGGCATCTGGCCCGCATGGAAAGCGGCAAGGCTGGACCCGATCGAGGCGCTCAGGTTCGAATAGCTCCGCCAGATCGAACACATTGCCGATTTCGCTCTCTCTTCCGTTTCTGGCACCCCGAAATCTGCCCGTCTGCGTAGATTTAACCTCTCCAACGCGAGTTTTCACCCGAACAGCAATGCGAAACGGACGCTTGACCCTGAAAAGTAGGTCGGTACGGCTCTTGCTCTTAAAGTGATTGTTTTGGTCATTGAGTTTCGGAGTGGATTTGAAAAGGAGGTGACGGGATTAGGATAACAAGAAACATGAGAACGCTGAGTGCCGACGAACGGAGTATTGCGTCGTCCGTCTTCCAAACGAGTCTCCCAAGTTTTAACAGGATAATGATCACCGACGGACTGGGGTACGCCGACCGGCCGTACACCCTCGATCGGGGGTTCTTTTACGAGTTGAATCTCGGGCCGGAGGTTTATCCAAACGCGGTCGACAAGACAAAGAAATACGGTCTCGAAACCTATGACGTCTTGTTCATCCACGAAATGACCCATGTTTGGCAATACTTCCACGGATACAACGTGATATTGAGCTCGATGTGGGCAAACTCGCTTGGTGACGGATATGAGTGCGAGCCGGGAAAGCCTTGGGATGCGTATAATGTGGAGCAGCAGGCCACCCTGGTCGAGAAATGGTATGAGAAGGGAATGGCAGCAGGCGATCCGCGTTACGTGTATATCACCAAGATCATTCGGCGGGGGGTAAGAGACCATCTCACCATTAATCTGACGTTCGACCTCCTTAAGAAACTGTAGTCCCGGAGTGCCGGGCTGGTTCGATCAAACACTCGATTCAGGCGCATTTGAACCACTCTCAATTCCGTAGAATTTGCTCGACAGACATTCATTACTCGACCCGATAAGCCGCTCGCACGATCTGCCTGCGGAGCCAAGCACCTTACCCGTTCCCGTTCGAATGCCCGTTTCCCGCTTCGATCCGCACGGCGCAGACCTTGTATTCACCGGTTTGCGTGACCGCGTCACCGGCGTCATTCGTCAGTATGTTTGCTCTCGCTTCCGCGAAGTGCATCGGCATCCATACACAGCCGATCCGCATGCGGGGCGACACCATCACCTCGGCATCCACCGCGCCTCGCCGCGAAACGACCTGAACGATCTGCCCGTTCTCGATCCCCAGCTTCCGGGCGTCCTTTCGATTTATCTCGATGAAGTTCCTGTTCTGTTTGGCGACGGGACCCGACTCACGTCGTGTCTGGGTCGCCGCGTTGTAGTGATACAGGATCCGTCCAGTGGAAAGAACCAGCGGATATTCGTCATCCGGAAGCTCGGCGCTCGGGCGATATTCCACCGCCTGAAAATGAGCAGTTCCGTTCAGAGGCCCGTCCATGTGCAATGTCGGGGTCCCCGGATGGTCAGGCTCGGGGCACGGCCATTGAAGGCCTTTGACGTTGTCTTCGAGACGAGCATGTGAGATCCCGGCGACCTTTGGCGTCAGCGCCGACATTTCATCGTAGATCTCCGCCGGCGAAGCGTAGTCGGGCATCGGATAGCCGCTCGCTTTCGCAAAGTCGATCAGGATCCGCCAATCCTCACGCGCATTTCCGGGGGGATCTACTGCTTTCCGAACCCTCTGGACGCGGCGGTCGCTGTTCGTGAAGACCCCGTCCTTTTCCGCAAATGTGGAACCCGGAAACACGACATCGGCAAACCTCGTTGTTACGTTGTGGAATATCTCCTGGCAGACAAGGAACTCGCAGTTCTCGTTCAGACCCACTTCCAGTTTCGACACATTGGGTTCGGAGATGACTATGTCCTCGCCCATCACATAAAGGCCGCGGACGGTTCCCTTGATCACGCTCTTGAGCATCACGTTCAGGTTCTGCCCTTCGTTCGGCGACAGCTCAACCCCCCACGCTTCCTGGAACTTCACGCGCGCCTCATCATCCGTGACCTTTTGGTATCCGGGATAGAAGATAGGCGAAGCTCCGGAGTCGTTGGCGCCCTGCACGTTGTTCTGTCCGCGCAGAGGATTCATTCCCGCCGAACGCTTTCCGAGATGCCCGGTCATAAGGACCAGATTTGCGAGGCAGTAGACGTTGTCGGTTCCGTGGGTGTGTTCTGTGATCCCGAGCGTGTAGTAAATTCCCGCTTTCTTCGTCGTCGCGTACATGCGCGCCGATCTTCGTATGTCGTCCGCGGGGACGCCCGTGACCTTTTCAGCTTCTTCGGGGGTGTACTTCGCAACGGCTGCCCGGACGTTCTCAAATCCGTCCGTGTTCTTCTGTATGAACTCCTCGTCAGCAAGCCCCTCCGTAATGATCACGTGGGCCATCGCATTCAGCAGCCAAACATCGGTTCCCGGACGCAGCTGCATATGGATGTCGGCGATATCCGCCATCCAGATCTTTCTCGGATCAGAAACGATCAGCTTCGCGCCGTTCTGAACGGCACGCTTCATTTCCATCGCGATTATCGGATGGGCCTCGGTAGTGTTCGAACCCGTCACGAACAGAAGATCGGCTTCCCGTATCTCATCGATCGAGTTCGTCATCGCACCTGCTCCAAACATTGCCACCAGACCGGCGACGGTTGGGGCATGTCAGGTAGCGGAGCATTGATGGATGTTATTCGTGCCGTACACCGCCCGGGACAGCTTCTGCATCAGGTAGTTCTCTTCGCCGGTGCAGCGGCTTGAAGAGACAAACCCGAGCGCGTCGGGCCCATACTTTTCCTTCACCTTCAAGAGCCCTTCCGCGGCGTACGCGATCGCCTCGTCCCAGCTGGCGGGATGCAGTTCGCCATCCTCACCGCGAATGAGCGGTTCCGTTATCCGGTCCTCGTGATGGATGAAATCGTAAGCGAATCTACCCTTAACGCACAGATTACCGTCGTTGACAGTTTCGCCAGGCGGCGGACTTGTGATCTTGACCACACGGCCGTCGCCGTTCGTTCCGACAACGTGGAGATCGAGCTGGCATCCGACCCCGCAAAAATTACAGGTGCTCCTGATCTTCCGAGCGTCAGCCGGCAAACGATCCGGCGATTTCTTTTCGACAAGCGCGCCGGTCGGACAGGTGTCGATACAACCGCCGCAAAGCTCGCAGGTCGTATCAAGCAGGCCGCGCATCCCGGCGGTCGCGATCGTGGTTTGCGACCCGCGGTTCGAGAGCGTGATGGCGTTGACCGCCTCGACCTCGTCGCAATACCTCGTACATCTGGCGCACAAAATACAGAGGTCTGGATCGAAGCTGATGTACGGATTTACGTCTTCCGGCCTTCCGACTCTCGGCGCGTCCACCGGATGGAGATCCAGCGGCTTGGTCTCATTGGCAAGGCGCCGCAACTGATTGTCGTTCGCCGTCTCGACCGGAAAGCCGTCATCGTCGAGCCTGTGATCCGCGAGATAGAGTCCGTACAAGACCTTTCGATGGCGTTCGATCCGGTCTGACTCGGTCGTTACCTCCATCCCTTCGGAAACCTTCCACGCGCATCCTGGCTCCAGACGCCTTTGGCCCTTCACCTCGACCAGGCACACGCGGCAAGCCCCAGCGGGTTCAAGGCGTGTATCGTGGCAGAGGGTTGGAATCTCGATCCCCTCCCGCGCCGCGACCTCATAGACCGTCTCGCCCGTCTTTGCCGAACAGGTTTCCCCGTTGATCTTTATGTCGAATTCTTTACTGCTCATTATTCTGACCTTCCATTAAATGCCTTCGGAAAATGCTTTATCGCGCTCTCCAGGGGTTTCGCCGCCACCATTCCAAGGCCGCAGATCGAACCTTCTTCCATCTCCCAACCAACGTCCCCGACGAATTCCAGCGCGGATACGTCTCCATCCGCGAGGAACGAATCGACCTGGCGCCGCAGATACCTTGTC
The DNA here is from genome assembly GCA_024640445.1 of Acidobacteriota bacterium. Classification (GTDB taxonomy): domain Bacteria; phylum Acidobacteriota; class Blastocatellia; order Pyrinomonadales; family Pyrinomonadaceae; genus Aridibacter. Next base: position 8,841 of record JAHEEZ010000062.1, read on the forward strand.
CCGATTCTGCAGGGCGCACACTGTCCGCAACTCTCGCGCTCAAAGAAATCAAGCTGCCACTTCGTCGCCTTCGCCATATCCACAGTGTCGTTCAGAACCACCAGACCCGCGCTGCCGAGCATCGATCCGGCTTTTGCGAGGTGCCCGAAATCGAGCGGAACATTCCTGTCCGAGATCGGGAGAAATCCGGAAGACGGGCCGCCCGGGCTGAACGCCATTGGCGTTCCGTCGTAACCGCCGGCAACCTCGACAAGCTCGTCCAGTGTAACTCCCAGCGGAAGTTCATAGACGCCCGGCCGGTTGATGTGTCCCGAAACGCAATAGAGTTTTGTGCCCGGCTCGGTCCTGCCGAGGCCTTTGAACCATTCACCGCCTCGTTCAACGATCGATGGTATGCAGGCTGCTGTCTCGACGTTGTGCATCAGCGTGGGCTTGCCCCTGAATCCCGATTCGGTCGGATACGGCGGCTTGAGCCGGGGCATTCCGCGCTTTCCCTCAAGCGACTCCATCAATGCCGTTTCCTCGCCGCAGATGTACGCGCCGTGGCCGTTTGCGATCCTCCAGTGAAAGTCGCCAAGCTTGTCGGCAGCTTCTTCTATCGCCTGTTCGATCCTGCGCCGCTCGGAAGTGAACTCGCCCCGAATGTAGATGATGATGTCCTTTGCTTCGACGGCGAACGCCGCGATGGCGAGGCCCTCAAGCAGAAGATGCGGCTGGCGGAGTATTATCTCGCGGTCCTTGAAAGTTCCGGGTTCGGCCTCATCGGCGTTACATATCACGTATCTTTCGGTTTCAGCCTGAGCGCGAACTCCCTTCCATTTTATGTGCGCCGGAAACGCGGCACCGCCGCGGCCCTGCAGGCTGGACTCTTCGATCTTCGCGATAACAGCCTCCGGCCCGATCTCGCGCGCCTTGCCAAGCGAACTGTAAGAATCGTTCAGCTTTCCGCCGAGATTCATAGGCAGTGCCGGATCGTCGGGAACCAGCCCGCGCTTCTGCACTCCGTAGCAAACCTGTTCGAGATCTTCGTCGAGCGTCGCCGGCGCGCGGTCGCATTGCCCGAGACAGCTGACCCTTTCGCACTCCTTGCCTTCTTCGGAAAGACTTAGAGCGAGATCGTCGGCGCCCTTAATCCTGCAAGACAAGCCGTCGCAGACCCTTACCCGCTTGCCCGGATTGCTTATCAGGGAATAGAAGAGGCCGGTGCCCCAGATATCCGCTTCGGGGACTCCTGTTTCGCCGGAAATACGGCGTACCGCTTCTTCGGTCACACCGCCTTCTTCTTCCAGGAGGTGCAGGACCCGTTCTCGTTGCGCGTTTTTCTTTTGCATTGGAAAGGCTGAATGATCATTTTGCCGGATGCCGGCCCGTTTGCTTTGGACCGCCCTCAGATGGCGTCACAGCATTATATTCTACCGCGGTACAGATTATATGGATGTCTAAGCATAAAACCAATATTCTATGTTCCAGTCGAACCAATTTACGCTATGGCTTTGAATGGATTCCCTCTTGTCGGGTATTCTTGGTGGCAATCGGACGCTGAATCCTATGAATACTTTTGACGTCATTGTCGCCGGCCTGGGAGCGATGGGAAGCGCCACTCTTTACCAGCTTTCGAAGAGCGGACGGAAAGTGCTTGGGATCGACCGATTCGATCCGCCGCACGAATTCGGCTCGACCCACGGCGAGACAAGACTGACCAGGTCCTCCATCGGAGAGGGTGAGGAGTTCGTGCCGCTCGTTCTCCGCTCCAACGAGATCTGGAAAGAACTCTCCGCCGCGACCGGGCGCGAGCTTCACAGACGAACCGGCGGACTGATCTTTACGGAGGGGGGCGGAGGATCGGTCCTTCACGGAAAAGACATTCTTGCCGAGACCATAAGGATCGCGGACAAGTTTGGGATCAGGCACGATGTCCTGGAAAGCGAGGATCTGAGAAAGCGGTTTCCAGATCTCAAGTTCGGATCGGGCGCGCGTGGATACTTCGAATACGAATCGGGCTATCTCAACCCTGAACTCTGTGTCCAGACGAACATAGAACAGGCGCGGAGATCAGGGGCGGATGTTAAAACGGGCGAGACGATTGTTTCGATCGATCAAGGAAACGGACGGACCGGCGTGACCGTGATTACGGACAAGGGCAGGTACGAGTGCGGAAGACTGGTGCTTTCCACGGGAGCCTGGATAAAGAAACTTCTGGGAGAATCGGCGGCTTCCGATCGCTTCCGGATCTTCCGCCAGGTGATGTACTGGTTCAACGCGGAAGCCGATTATTCCGAAGAGCATTTCCCGGTGTACATAAGAGCGGGCGATAACGAACGGTCCTCGTATTACGGTTTCCCTTCCGTTGACGGCTCGCGTTCGATCAAGGTCGGCCTCGAGCAGTTCGAGGATGAGTCGGATCCGGACAACGTAAACCGGGAGGTTTCGGTGGACGATGCCGACGCGGCTTTCGAACTGGTATCGCAGAACTTCCGGATCCGTCGCGAAGGCGCCCGTTCAAAGACGTGTCTTTACACGGTAACCGAGGATTTCGGTTTCGTGATAGATTTCCTCCCCGGCACCGAAAACGTCCTCGTCGTCTCGCCCTGCTCGGGTCACGGGTTCAAGCATTCGGCGGGCATCGGACTGCTTGCGAAACAGGTGGCATCGGGCGAAGAGCCATTCGCTGACACCGCTTCTTTCCGATTTTCAGTTTCCTGACATTCTCAGCGGTAAAGAGCCGCCAACAAACTATATGAAGATGAAAACGTACCTGTTCCTGCTTTGCCTTCCGTCACTCCTTTTCGCATTGACCAATACGATCGGAGCTCAGCCGAAGAGTAATTACCAGACCGATTTCACAAAAGAGGAATTCGCCGAGAGAAGGGCGAAGGTGTTTGACGAGATCGGCCCGAAGGCGCTGGCGGTGGTCCAAGGCGCAAGGGACGTGTCCGGCTTCCATGTCTTCAGACAAACCAACTCGTTCTATTACCTGACCGGACTTGAGACTCCTCGCGCTTATCTCGTACTGGATGGCAGGAACCGCACATCGGCGCTTTACCTGCCTCACAGGGACGAGGGGCGTCAGCAAAACGAAGGGGTGACACTTTCGCTTGAGGACGCCGAGTTGATAAAGTCCCTGACCGGGATCGACCGGGTCCTGGGCATCGAGTCTCTCGCCGACGCGTTTTTCGGCGGAGCCCTGCGTCCGCCGGCGCCGGCGCTATACACTCCGATGGGCCCGGCGGAAACGGGAGCTGACAGTAGAGACGAATTGTTGAGAGGACTGGCGAGAATAGCCTCAGACCCTTGGGACGGACAAGCATCGCGTGAGGCGCACTTCAGAGAACTTCTTCAGGACCGGGCACCTCAGTACGAGATCCGCGACCTTTCTCCGATCCTCGATTCGATGAGGCTTGTAAAGAGCGCGAAAGAGATCGAGATGATCCGTGAGGCGACGAGGATCGCGGGGCTCTCGATAATCGAGGCGATGCGCTCGACCGAGCCCGGCGTGTACGAGTATCAACTCGACGCCGCGGCAAGGTACATCTTCTTTCTGAACGGAGCCAGGGGAGAAGGATATCCGTCGATCATAGGCGGCGGCGCCAACGCGTTCATGGGCCATTACTTCAGGAAGACCGACAAGCTTATGGACGGGGACCTCTTGCTGATGGACTACGCGCCCGATTACCGCTACTACACAAGCGACGTGACGAGGATGTGGCCCGTCAACGGAAAATACACGGAGGGTCAACGCCAGCTGTGTTCCTTCATCCTGGCGTACCGCGACGCGCTCTTCAGGCACGTACGTCCGGGCGTGACCTCCGACCAGGTCCTGGACGCCGCGGCGAAGGACATGGAGAAGTATCTTGAGGGGAAGACGTTCGCGAAGCCGGAATACGAGAAGGCCGTGAGGGCGGGACTTAAGTTCCGGGGGCACTTCCAGCACTCGGTCGGAATGTCGGTCCACGATGTAGGCAACGTGCGCGGCGTCGAACTAAAGCCGGGAATGATCTTCACGATCGACCCTATGATCTGGATCCCCGAGGAGCGGCTCTACGTCCGGATGGAGGACATGGCGCTGGTCACAGCGAACGGCGTCGAGAATCTGAGCGCGTTCGTCCCTTCGGACCTTGGCGAGATCGAGAGGACGATCGCGGAAGAAGGCGTCGTCCAGTTCCGGCCGGCCGTGCCGAAAAAATAGGTTCGAGATAACGATGGTCAGGGGTTCCGATATGAAAATCGCTAAAAAAGTCTTTCTTTCCGCTCTTTCAGTTCTTCTTCTCGCGACCGGCGTTTTCGCGTTCCGGGACACGTATCCGAAGAACTCGAATATAGACGTGATCAACTACTCATTCAGGATCGAACTCTCTGACGCGACCGACGAAATTGCATGCGAGACGGTGATCAAGGTGAGGTTTCTTGCAAAGGGGGTGCGTGAACTGCGCCTCGATCTGGTCAACAGATCAAAGGAACTCGAAAACAAGGGGATGACCGTGCTCGGAGTTTCCTCGAGCGGTAACCCGCTCAGCTATACGCACGAAAATGACGTCCTGACCATTCGTCTTCCGTTCCCCCCGGCGCTTGATTATCAAATGAGTTTCAAAGTGGCTTACAAGGGAGTGCCGGCTTCGGGACTGAAGATCGCGAACAACAAGTACGGCGACCGAACCTTCTTCAGCGACAACTGGCCGGACAGGGCGCGGAACTGGCTCTCGGTCATAGACCATCCCTACGACAAGGCGACCTCGGAAATGATCGTAACGGCGCCGAGCCACTACCAGGTAGTATCGAACGGGCTCAAGATCGAAGAAACGGACCTTGCTGACGGGAGGCGTCTGACGCACTGGAAACAGTCAGTTCCGATCGCGCCGTGGCTTTACGTACTCGGGGTCGCGAGGTTCGCCGTACAGTATGTCGACGTGTTCGACGGCAAGTCGATCGAAACCTGGGTCTACTACCAGGACCGTGACGCGGGCTTCTACGACTTCGGCTATGTGACAAAGGACACGCTCGAGTTCTACAGCAAGTACATCGGTCCTTTCTCTTACGAGCGGCTCGCCAACATCCAATCGAACAGCGTGGCGGGCGGAATGGAGGCCGCTTCGGCGATCCTTTACAGCGACGGGTCGGTCTCGGGAACGCGCCCGGTACGCTGGCGAAACGTGGTCATCCACGAGATCGCGCACCAATGGTTCGGCAACGCAGTGACCGAATATGACTGGGACGACATCTGGCTGAGCGAAGGGTTCGCCACCTACTTTACCCTCCTCTTCATCGAGCACCAGTACGGCCGCGACGAGTTTCTGGCGGGCCTCGAGTCGAGCAAGAAGCGTGTCGATGACTTCTACGCGAAGAACCCCGGCTACACGATCATCCACGACAACCTGAAGGATATGAAGGATGTGACTTCAAGCCAGACTTATCAAAAGGGAAGCTGGATCCTTCATATGCTTCGCGGCGTGGTGGGAACCGAGAATTTCTGGAAGGGTATCCGCAGCTACTACAAGGAGTACCGCGACAAGAACGCGACGACTGCCGACTTTCGCCGCCACATGGAACAGGCGTCGGGAAAAGACCTGACGGTTTTCTTTGAGCAGTGGCTCTACAAGCCTGGCACTCTGAAGTTCAGGGGAGACTGGCAGTACGAAAAAGAGAATGAAAGCGTCAAAATCAGGCTCGACCAGGTGCAGAACGACGGCAGCCTGTTCAGGATGCCGATCCAGGTGGCGATACACTACGCGGACGGCAGCCAACCTGTGATCGAAAAGCTTGAGGTGGACATGCTTGCGAACGTCTTCACGATCAAGGTCAAAGGGGCACCGGAAAAGATAATTCTCGACCCGAACCGCTGGGTCCTAATGGATGCGGCATTCGAAAGGGTAGATTGACTGGCATTTGATGTGGGATGTCTCTCCCCACAAACCCCTGCGAATTTTTCAGGCCGTCTCCAGTAGAAGGATGGGCGCTGGACAATTCCTGGTCATGCTATGATTTGCGGAATTTGAGAATTTTCACCTTCGAACTCAAATGAGACGATGCCCTCGATGCTCCGCGGAGTTTCGGAATGAATCCGACAACTGTACAGCTTGTGGTTGGAGCGTGGAGCACGAGTCTGCCGAAACGGCGATCAGCGAAGAAAGTCCTGACCAGACGCCTACCCGCGTTAAACACACAAAGTCCTCATCAAACATCCACACAACATCAGGCGCCGGCCGATTTTCGGTCGGCGAGGTTCTCGATAAGCGATATCAGATCCTCGGCCTTCTCGGAGCAGGCGGAATGGGTGAAGTTTACAAGGCGGAAGACCTTGAACTTAAACAGACCGTCGCCCTCAAGTTTCTGCCAGAGGAACTAGGCGGAAACGATGATCTACTCGAGCGCTTCCGCGGAGAGGTCCGAAGCGCGCGACAAGTCTCTCACCCGAATGTGTGCCGTGTCTATGATATTGGCGGGACGAACGGCCTCTACTACATCTCGATGGAGTATATCGAGGGTGACGACCTCTCGATGCTCCTGAGCCGGATCGGAAGGCTTCCATCAGACAAAGCAGTAGAGATCTCAAGAGAGATCGCGGTCGGATTGAACGCCGTCCACAAAGCGGGGATTCTTCACCGCGATTTGAAACCCGCGAACATCATCATCGATTCCAAAGGCCGAGCGCGGATCACCGACTTTGGGATTGCCGGTCTGGAAAAGGATGTCCAGGGAGCGGAATCGAGAGTTGGCACGCCGGCCTATATGTCGCCCGAACAGATCTCCGGAAAAGAGGTCACTGTCCGCAGCGACATCTATTCGCTCGGCCTTTTGATCTACGAGATCTTCACGGGCAAGCAGGCATTTGAAGCAGATACGATTCCCTTGCTTCTCGAAAAACAAAAGACGAGTAAACCGACAAGGGCATCCGAAATCGTTACCGGTATCAACCCGGTTGTAGAAGACCTCATTCTGAGGTGTCTTGAGAAGAATCCTGCTGACAGGCCGGCGTCTGCTTTGCAGGTGGCTATGTCCCTGCCCGGCGGGAATCCGCTTCAGGTAGCTCTCGAAGCCGGGGAGACACCTACGCCCGATATGGTCGCCGCCGCCCCTTCCAAGGGGATGCTGCAGCCACTGATCGGTCTCGCCCTCACGGTGAGCGTGATCGGTTTATTCGTACTCATCGCGTATTTTGCTTCGGTGAACTCGATTTCCGGATCAACACCTTTCGGCCCAACTCCGGAGGCTCTTGCGGAAAAGGCGAGATCCACGATCAGGAATCTTGGTTATACGGAACCCGCGGCTGATTCCGGTTACTTCTTTGACCGGGATCAGAGCTTTTTGACTTATGCCGATCGGCAGAATAAGCCCCGTGAATGGTTTGATCGACTCGGAAAAGGCCAGCCCTTTGGCTACTCCTACTATTATCTTCAGTCACCCGGGCAGTTGGTCCCATTGGGAATGCAGAAAACAATATCGGCAAGCAACCCGCCGATGACAACTCCGGGTATGGTAGCCGTACGCCTCGATGTCACCGGCAGGCTGGTGAGTTTCAAGGCGGTTCCCCCTGCGCAACTGCCACTGGGAGTTTCCTTAGGCGGTACGGACTGGAGTGCCGTGTTTTCAGAAGCGGGACTTGAACTGAAAGATTTTGAAACGATAGAGCCGGAAGCGGTTCCGTCTTTTCATTCAGATGAGATTCGCCGCTGGCAGGGA
>JAHEEZ010000270.1 GCA_024640445.1 Acidobacteriota bacterium
CCGTAAACGGGTGGGCTCAACGAAAGCGTGGGAAAACGAAGACCCACCCGTAAACGGGTGGGCTAAACATTCGGATGGGCTAAACCTGATCCCTGAAACCTGATCCCTGATCCCTGTCCCCTGGCCTAGACCACCACCTTCTCTTCCAGGACCGGCTGCTCGAATTTCTTGCGGATCTCATCTACGCGGTCATGGTATGACGGAGAATGTTCTTCGAGGAAAAGCCCCGTATAGATCGGGTCGGTGCTTTCCGACAAGACCAGCGCCTGAACACGGTCGCTCGGATCGTAATCCTCAGGCAGCTTTGCGACCTCGCTCTGGACGCTTTCGTACGTCATTGTCTTGTGGAATTCGATACACGGCGAAAGCACGTGAACCAAAGAGAATCCTTTGTGCTCCATCGCTTTTCCGATCAAACGCGTGCACTCGTCGCGGTCCTGAGAAAATACACGTGCGACAAACGTCGCCCCGTAGGTCAACGCCATCGTCGACGCGTTCAAAGGCTGGGATATGTTTCCATATGGAGATGTCGAACTGATCATGCCCATCGGCGACGTCGGGGACGTCTGGCCCTTGGTAAGGCCGTAGATCGCATTGTCGAGAAGCAAATAGGTCATGTCAAAATTGCTTCGCGCGGCGTGCGGGAAGTGGCCGCCCCCGATTCCCAAGCCGTCCCCGTCGCCGCCAACGATAACAACGTGAAGGTCCGGATTCGCCAGTTTCACACCGGTCGCGATCGGGACCGCGCGCCCGTGGAGCGCGTGAAGGCCGAATCCCTTTATGAAGAACGGAAATCTTCCCGAACAGCCGATGCCGGACACCAGGACGAAGTCCTTCGTCTCTATCCCAAGCCGTTCAACCGCCTCGTAAAGTCCCTGCAGCGGCGTGAAATGCCCGCAGCCCGGACACCACGTCGGCAGCGTATCTCTATGTTTTCGGGCCTTTGTCGCTTTCGCTCTTTCAAACGATTGCAAGACGTGACGTTTCTGTAGCAAGCTCATTCTGTACCTCTTTGATTTTGTCTGCTATCTTTCTTGGACTTACGGGTTCAACACTTGGAAAATGCATCTCGCGCGGCCGTATGCCGTACCGCGATTTCACAAGAGCGGCGTACTGACCACTGTGATTCATTTCAGGGATGATGATCTCCTTGCAGGAATCGAAGAACGCGCGGAAATCATCCTCGCGCTGCGGATTTATCATCATCGACACGATGAGTTTTGACTTCACGCCTTCAGCCCGGGCGATCTCCATCGCCTCGATCACTGAACCGGTCGTTGAACCCCAGCAAGTGAGGCCGATCTCGGCGTCTTCGTCGCCAATGATTCGCGGAGCGGGAAGGTCCTTTCTCATCGAATCGAACTTCCGATAGCGCTTCTCTGTCATCCTCAGGTGAACCCCGGCGTCGAAGTTCGGATTCCCGGTCTCGGAATGCTCAAGGCCCGTGACAGAATAGAGCACTCCCGGCTCACCCGGGACTGCCCAGGGCGATATGCCGGTATCTGTGTCCTTAAATCGAAAATACTCTTTCAGTTCTTCGTCGCTCGGTTTTACGCGTGTGCTCCGGTCGCGGTCGATCTTCCGCTCAATGTTGTCAACTTCCGTCCTCTGGCCGAGAAAAAGATCGCTGAGGAAGATGACCGGTGTCTGATATTTTTCGGCAAGGTCGAACGCCTGTTGTATGCCCGTGTAACATTCCTCGGCGTTGATCGGAGCCATCACCACCCTCGGAGAATCGCCCGATCCCCCATACATCGCAATGTTTAGATCGCCCTGCTCAACCTTTGTCGGTAGTCCCGTTGAAGGGCCTCCGCGCTGGACGTTCGCGATCACGATCGGGATCTCGGACATCACCGCCATATTGATCATCTCGCTCATCAGCGCAAGACCCGGACCGGCGGTCGATGTCATAGCCCGTTTTCCGGCGAATGCGGCACCAGTAATAGCGCCTGCTGCAGCTATCTCGTCTTCCGCCTGGAGCATCCATCCGCCCAGCTTTGGCAGTTCAAGTGCGACGATCTCCATTATCGTGGTTGCCGGCGTGATGGGATATCCGGCAAAGAACTTCAAGCCCCAGTCGAGCGCACCTCTTGCTATCGCCTGATTTCCGGTGATCAGCCGTTTTGCCTCGAGATCTTTGGGGATCTCGAGCTTTGCGTGTCGTCCGTAATGCTCGTCGCAATATGCGCGGCCTGCCATGAACGCATCGACATTCCTTTGGACCACCTTTTCGCCCTTCTTCATCAGCTTGTTTTCGATCAGCGTAGTGAAGATGTCGGGGGGAAGTCCGAGAAGGTAGCTGAGCGCACCCATGGAAACTATATTCCGGGCGATCGTCGACTGGGCGTTTTCGTTCGAAAGCCTCTTCAGGGGAACCGCATATGAAGCAATGTGGCCGCGGATATACTCGGTCAGACCGTGTTCGCCGCGTGCCTCGGGCGTGTCCTCGCAGTCGAATATCACGAAGCCGTCTTCCTTGATCGCCTCGATCTCCGGGACGGACTCGTTTACGGACATCGCGATCAATGCATCGATGCCGTCCCCCATGCTGCGTACGCGGCCCGGCGTTACGCGAATGTCAGTCGTGCTTTTTCCAAGCCCGCGGATCTCGGCGCTGAAATTGTCATTGACCAGGACATCGAGGCCCATATCGGCGCAGGCGCCGGAAAAGATCTTTCCCGAAGTGACTATGCCGTCGCCGGCGATGCCGCAAAATCTTACTGTGGCGTGGTGTTTTTCCATCAGGCGTTCACCTCCACCCCGGCGTCAGAGCGGTTCCGTGTTATCTGGACCGGCTGAATGACCGTTTTGTAGTGGTATTTTGAAACCGAAATACAGCCGACCGGACACGCGTTCAGGCAGTTCCCACAACGAATGCACTCGTCGTTATCGATCGCGATCGCCTCTACCTCTTCCCAGTTCTTTGTTCTTGCGTAATTTATGCTTCCGTCATCACCGATAGAAATGTCCTTTGCGAGATGTATGCAGTCGACCGGCATCACGTCGATGCACTTCATGCAGTAGATGCAGCGGTCGAGGTCGATCTGGAAGTTGTAGTGGCAAAGGTAGCAGCGGTGAGCTTCATTATGCGCCTGGCTCATCGCAAGGCCGGTTTCGACCTCGGCCGTCTTGTCTCTCGCCGAGACCGGGATCGTCGGCATCTTCTCGGGAGGTATGAAATCGTCTTCGCGTGTTCGCGGAAGGGAACCGATCTGAACCTCCGAGATCTCGACGATCTCCTCGAACCTCTCGCCGGAAAGCATCTCGTGCACCCGCCTGCCGATCTTCCTACCGTCCGCGCAGGCTCCTATAACCGTGCCCGAACCGTTACGAAAATCGCCCGCAAGGAAGAGATTGCCCTTGGCTTCAGGCACCGACTTGTCCTCGACGTCGACTCCTTCCAGTTCTTCGGCGGTCTGCCCGATCGCCAGGATCACGGTGTCCGCCTCGATCACGAACTCCGAATCCTCGACGGGCGTCATCTTCCCGTTCGCACCGATCTCGTTCTTTATCAGTTTGATGCCGGTGACCTTGCCGTTCTCCGAGATCACTTCCAACGGCGAGACCTGGAGAAGAAGTTCTATGCTCTCTTCGTGCAGGTGATGGAGTTCCTCTTCACCCGAGAACTGCATGTAATCGATAGTGCGGCGGTAAGCGATCGTCGTTGCTTCAGCGCCGATACGGTACGAGGTGCGCGCGCAGTCGAGCGCCGTGAAACCGCCGCCGATGACGACAGTCTTCTGCGGTTTGACTTCAAGTTCGTTCCGGTTCGCCTGCATCATGAAATCCAGACCCCAGAAAACGCCTTCGGCTTCCATTCCGGGAAGGCCGAACTTTGTTGGCAGCATGCAGCCGCCGGAAACGACGACAGCGTCGTAATCGGCTTTGATCTTGTCGAGTTCTTCCCAGGAATCGATGCGAGTGTTGCAGCGAATGTCGACCCCCAGGTCGGTTATGGACTTGATGTCTTTTTGGACGATGTCGGCAGGAAGGCGGAACTGGGGTATCCCGTAGCGCATCATCCCGCCGGGTTCCTCGTATTGTTCGATCACCGTGACGGAATATCCCAGGAGCGCGAGGTCGTTCGCGGCGGTCAGTCCGGCGGGGCCGGCCCCGATGACGCATATCTTTTTGCCATTCGGCGTGATGTCGGGAGCAAGGCCCTCCATTCCGAAATCGGCGGCCGATCGTTTCAGGAAACAGATCTGGACCGGTTCCCCAAGGCCTTCGCGGCCGTGGCGGCATTCGGGTTCGCAGGGCCGATGACAGACCCTTCCAAGCACGCCGGGAAAGACGTTGTCCAGGCGGTTGATCATATACGCCTGCTCGTAATCCTTGTGGATTATGGCTTCGATATAGCCCGGAATGTCGGTCTGGATCGGGCAGGCGGTCTGGCAGGGCACATTTACCTCTACCCATTTTCGGTCGATGATGTCCCTCGACACGAATGGTTCACTTTTCATTGAACTTGTATCCATCTATTGATAACCCCTTCTGCGTGTTCCTGCCCTGACCGCGCGCAACGGTATCCGCGATGGATAACTGCCCTTTGAGCGAGATCAACCTTGTTCGATATTCAAATAACGGTGGGTGTTTTGGGACC
>JAHEEZ010000063.1 GCA_024640445.1 Acidobacteriota bacterium
GTCTTGTCGTCATCGCTCGAGGAATATGTCTTGTCATCACCGCTCGAGGAATATGTCTTGTCGTCATCGCTTGAGGAATAGGTCTTGTCATCGTTGCTCGAAGAATAGGCCCTGTCGTCATCGCTTGAGGAATAATCGCTATCACCCGAAGGCTGGCCCGAGCCGGAATAACCATCCGTCCTGACGTAAAAGCTGTCTGCGAATACGGTTTCCGTCAGGTATGGGGTCGTAATTCGTCTTGTAACCCTCAGTCCGTTTCCGTTATCGGCAGGGGCAAACACCAGAGTGTAGTCAGTGTCACCGCCGAGACTCGATATCGTAAGCGTGTCCCCACGAAACCCTGCGCGAACAGTGACCTCCCTGCCGTCTTGCCGCACGGACGACCGAGGGACGCCGTCGGCGTCGAAATTCGCGGGCGAGCCGCCAAGCGAGGTTGCCAAACTTACACGGCTGCCTGATATCGCGAGAGTGATGGTCTCCGGCGCTTCAAGCTTGCTCGAAAGGTCGGCGATATCGCTTTGCGATACATTGCCCCTACCGGCGGTATTCGCGACGATCGCCCGCGTATCCTCGCTTGCATTCCTGTCCAGCCTGTATGATCCCGACAGCGATTCCCCGTTACCTGTTTGCGCCTGAACGCCTATCGCAAGGCCGGCAAAGGCCAATGCCGATACCGTGATCGTGAACAGTCTTCTCTTGATAGATCTCATTTGGATTTGCTCCCCTGACTTGCTGACTTAAAACTTGGATCCGGCGTCGCCGGAAAGTGAACAGCAGCTTATAGAGCATATGCCGTGCCACCGAAGAACCGATCAACAATATCGTCTCCGCAGAAGGTTTCCTGTGATAACATTTGGTCAATTATTAATCTACCACAGTGTTCAAAGGGGGGAAGAAACAAGATGTCAGTCAAAAGCGGTAAGGCCGCGGTCAGATGGGCGGGAGACGAGTATTTTATCGCCACCTCGCCTAGCGGACATTCGCAAGTACTTGATCCAAAGAGGGATAGGAGATCGGCGGCGTCGCCTATTGAACTTCTTCTGATCGCTGTCGCGGGCTGTACCGCGGCGGATGTGATTTCGATCCTTGAGAAGAAGAGGCAAGAGGTTACCGAATACTCAGCGGAAATAACCGGTGAACGCCGGGAGGAACACCCCAAGGGATTCACGAGCTTTCACGTTCACCATATCGTGCATGGCCGCAGTGTATCGGAAAAGGCCGTTGCCGATGCGATCAGGCTTTCGGATGAGAAATACTGTTCGGTCGCGTTCACCGTCAGACCGGCAGCGGAAATAACCACCAGTTACGAGATCATCGAATCGGACAGCTAAGAAAATGACAGGAAAACATTTCCTTTTGGCGTTCTTTGTGTCGGCTCTGTGTCTGAACGTGTTTGCCCAGACCGGACAGCCAGACGAATACGTCCTTGTGCGGTGGAAGAAATTCGCCGCTCAAAAGTGGGAGAAAGTAGATTTTAAGAAGACCTTGATCAGCAAGAAGCGGATCGCGGCGATGGACAAGGAACCGCCGGACGAGTTCGACGATCAGGTAAGTGAACTAGCGCTCCTGAGAGGAGTGGTTTTTGGTAAGCGCGGAAGGATTTTCAAGGATCGCAACATCCAGGGCTTTCTTGACCGACAGCGCTGGTACAAGCCGAACCCGGATTTCAGCAATTCGGTTCTCACAAAGACCGAAAGACAGAATCTGGATCTTATCCGGCTTGCGGAAGCGGAACGACACCTTTTTGTCGAGCAGGGTGACATGCGGCTTTGGGAGGGCAAAAAGATACCCGAGGACAAGCTCGATTTCCAGACACCGGCCGGGTGGCGGATACTGATCGCCGAGGTTGAGGCGATACACGGCAAGCGCTTTGATAGTGAACCATGGCTCCAGAAGTATTTTGAAGAGCGATACTGGTATGAACCGAAAGCCGATTATTCTCCGGCAGTGCTGACGGAATTCGACCGGGAAAACATCGAGTTGTTCGCGAAGAAACGAAGCGAGGGGAGGAATCTCGCCGTGTGGGTCGGCGACATGGACAAGTTCCAGAATTCCCCGCTCACCCTGGAGATGCTCGACGGGCTCACACTCAGCGAGCTAAGGCTGATACGGAACGAATTCTTCGCGCGGAACGGCTACAAGTTCTCGTATCCCGGTATTTCCCAACACTTCGAATGGCGCGAATGGTACACGCCGCTCACCGACCAGTCGAAAGTAAAGCTCAACGATATTGAGAAACAGAACGTCATTCTCATTGAGCAGCGCGAGAAGGAGATGCGGGGCAGGCTCGCCACAGATGCGATCACCGAAGAGATGCTGGAAGGAATGTTCATCGAGGACCTCCGTGTGCTGAGAAACGAACTTTTCGCCAGGCGCGGAAGGGTATTCAAAGACCCCGAACTGCAAAAGTACTTTTCATCTCAAGCCTGGTACAAGCCGGACCCGGAATTCAAGGACGATATGCTGGGGACTCTGGAGATAAAGAACCTGGCGGTCATCAAACAGGCGGAAGAACTTGCTATGAGCAAGTTCGACGCCTTCGAAGGCTGATAAAGCAAACCCTCAAGTTCCGCGTGCCGGAACTAATCTGAATCGAAGCGGCAGGGATCCGGAAGGGACCTGCCGCTTTTGCTTTTCGGCCTTCAATATGCGGAAGCAGGTATGCTAACCTTGCATTTCTTTCGTGATGAAGACAGCAACACCCGAAGAACTGGAATTGAACAAGAAGCACGCGCTTCTGGAGAGGCTCCGAAACCGGCTGGTAATTGCCGAAGAGGAGATGACCGAAGTGCGCGCCGAACTCGAACAGTTCGAGGCCCAGTACTCTATGGAAGTGGGGCGCCTTTACGCCGAGCTTGACGAGATAGAGGCAGAAATAGCCGAAGAAGAACTCAAACTTCATCCGGAAGACGAAGAGATAAAGAAGCGCGCCGACGAGGCCAGGGAGCGTGCGGAGGCGTCGGCCGAAGCGCTCGACGAAGAGAACTGGCAGGCCTGCACCCACAAATGGAATCCGACCGCGGAAGCGCGAAAGGCCTATTACAACCTCGCCAAGATCATTCATCCGGATCTTGCCGTCGACAAGAAAGAACAGGAACGCCGTCACGAACTGATGGCGAAACTGAACGACGCCTACTCTGAGGGTGACCAGAAGCTTCTTAACAAACTCGTAGAGGAGTATCGCGACGCACCGGAACTTGTGAAAGGTGATTCCATCGGTGACCAGCTGATCCGCGCGATAAGGCAGATCTCGCAGGTGACCCGCCGACTTAAGGAACTTCGCGAGGAATTTCTTGAAGTCGAACTGTCCGAACTCTACGTGCTCAGGGACAAGGTCCGGGCAGAACAGCAGGAGGGCCGCAATCTGCTTAGCCAGATGGCTGAACGCACCGCGACGCATATCAAGAAAGCAACCAGGAGGCTGAATCACCTTCGAAACGTGGTCCAGGCGGAAGAGGCCGATGCCGCGGAGAGATTCGGGTTGAATGTATCCGCGTTTCGTTAGTTAGCATTCGCGGCCGCCTGAGCTTGGACTGACCTGCATACCACTGAATTCATTTTCCGATGGCACCAACCGAAATCGATGTCGCGATCATAGGCGCCGGTCCCGGCGGCCTCTCAGCTGCCCTTTGGTGCGACGAACTCGGACTTTCCTCCATCGTCTACGAATCATCTGCCAGACCCGGCGGCCAGTTGCTCTGGACCCACAACCCTATTGAGAACTACCTGGGCGTCAAGGCCGCCAATGGCTCGGAGATGCTTGAACTCTTTCTGAACTACTTTGGGGACCGACCCCTTCGCCTTGAATACGGGCGGAGAGTGACAAGCCTGGACCCGGACACTCTCATTTTGACTTTTGAAGATGGGGCGGCTGTCTCCGCCAGAGCGATAGTCATCGCGACCGGTGTCGGCAGGAGGGACCCCGGTATCGATGGGCTTGCGCGGTTTGCCGGCAAAGGCCTGCTTGAATCCGGCAAGAAAGAGGCGGAATTCTCCAGAGGCAAGGTTGCCGTTGTTGTCGGCGGCGGCGACGCGGCTTTCGAGAACGCGATCATCCTTTCCGAAGTGGCAAAGCGGGTCTACCTCATTCACCGACGAGACACCTTCACCGCCAGGCAGGAGTTCATCTCGAAAGCAACCTCCGATCCCGCGATCGAGATTCTGACCAATTCCGAGGTTGCGGGAGTTCAAGGAGAGGATCTCCTTGAATCCGTTCTTGTTCGCGACCGCGTGTCAGGAGTCGCCAGGTCAATCCCGGCCGGCGCTTTGATCTTCAGGATCGGCGTCACGCCGAACTCAGTGATCTTCAGAGAGTTCCTCAAGACCGATCAGAAAGGATATCTAAATGTGGATAGTTCTTGCCGGACGAGCGTAGAGGGAATCTATGCCGTCGGCGACGTCGCGAATCCGGTCGCTCCGACCATCGCCACGGCAGCCGGAATGGGAGCCACATCCGCCAAATCCATAATTTCTTGGATATCACAATCATCTGATATAGAATGACTTAAATCGTTTTCAGGTTATTGGATCATTCCCGGTCAAATTGACCAAAAATTTGAATTTTGTTCAAAGTTTGCCAGTTTAGGCATGGATTGAAGGTCGGCTCATTCGCGGTTTTATCCCTTGTTTAGGGGTGTTCGCGGATTTTGTTCAAACTGGAACGCAAAATGCGTCCTTTCTCACTGAGTCGTCCAACGAAATCATCGTTTTTACCAATAAAACTAAGGAGGAGCTATGAGGTTTAGCAAATTAAGACCCGGATTGTTTCTGGTTCTGGTGGCGCTGTGTGTCAGCGTGATCATGGTCGGGAACATCAATGCTCAGTCGGGAACTTCCAGAATTAACGGAACGGTCACCGACCAAACCGGCGCGGCGGTGCCGGGAGCAACTGTCACGATCACGAACCCCAATACCGGGTTTTCGAGGTCAGTGGCCACTGACAGCAGCGGAAACTACAGTTTCCCGGGAATCCCCCCGGCAACATACAGGCTTGAAGTTGCTGCCAATAACTTCAACAAGACCGTAAACAGTAACGTAAAGGCGTTGGTGGATTCGACGATCGACGTCGATGTCGCTCTCCAGCCCGGTGACGTGACAGCTACCGTTGACGTTACGACCAATAGCATCGAAGCGGTCATCAACACTCAAGATGCGAGTATCGGAAACAACTTCGTGCCTGAGCAGATCACGCAGCTTCCGACTAACCTCAGGAGGGTCAACGACCTCCTCAGTTTGCAGCCGGGTGTTACTCGCGACGGATATGTCGCCGGTGGACGATCCGACCAGGCGAACATCACCCTCGACGGCATTGACATCAACGACCAGCAGACGGGTGGACGTACAGGTCAGTTCCAAACGACTCAGGGCTCTGCGCTCCGCGTCACGACCGAGTCGGTTGAAGAGTTCAGGATCACTACAAGTAACGCAAATGCGAACCAGGGCCGTTCTTCCGGCGCGCAGATTTCTCTTGTGACCCGCAGCGGTTCGAACGATCTTAGAGGAGCCGTGTTCTATTTCAAGAGGCCGACAGACGGGTCTGCTAACGACTTCTTCAACAACCTTTCCGGGATCGAACGCCCCAGCCTCAACCGCGATGTTTACGGCGGCAGGATCGGCGGTCCGATCATCAAGGACAAGTTCTTCTTCTTTTACAGCTACGAAGGACAATACCAAAAGCTGGGTCAATCGGTTGTCAGGACTGTTCCGCTTTCCCATATGGGAAATGGTGAGTTCCATTTCTCGGGAACCGGACCGACCTGCACGAACGGTCAGTGCGTCATCGGCGTAGCCGAGATGGCAAACATATACAACCAGATCAATGGTGCCAATCCCGCTGTCGTCTCGCTCTTCGCAGACGTCGTTTCCCGTTACCCGTCGAATGACTCCAGCGTCGGCGATGGTGTGAACACCGGCGGATACCGCTTTAACGCCCCGGTAACTGACCAGGAGAACACGCACATTGCCAGGTTCGACCTCAATTTGTCCGACAGTCAGCAGCTCTTCTTCAGAGGCAACTACGAGTGGGACAATACGGCAGGAACATCTGCATTTCCCGACACGCCGGCAACCTCGCTTTGGAGTCATCCGTTTGGATTTGTGGTCGGCCACAACTGGACGATCAGCGACAACAAGATAAACAACATTCGTGTTGGTCTGACCAAGCAGGCGTTCAGCACCCAGGGCGATTCGAGCGACAGCGCGATCAGTTTCAGATTCGTATATTCACCGAAACTGTACTCCAGGACGCTCGACCGAATTACAAACACCTGGAACATCACTGACGATTTCACCTTGATCAAGGGCAACCACACGTTCCAATTGGGCGGCAACGTCAGGATCATAAGGAACGAACGTAACACCTTTGGCGGCGCGTATGACTCGGCGACGACAAATCCGTCATTTTACGAGCTTTCGGGTGCGGTCGTTACGAATCAGATAACAAGCGCGGGCTACACGATCGATGGCGGTGACGTCTCGGTTGTGCAGGCGGCAGCTACCGCATTGATCGGCCGTCTTTCTCAGTATTCCGGGAACTTCACATTCGATATTGACGGAAGCGTTCTTCCTGTAGGCACACCGGCCGCCAGGAATTTTGCTACCGAAGAATATGACGTTTACGGCCAGGACATCTGGAAGTTCAAGCGTAATGTCACAGTGACTGCCGGTCTCCGATACGCGGTTAGCCGTCCGGTTTACGAAAAGAACGGTTTCCAGGTGGTTCCGACCGAACGCCTTGGTGACGTCTTCGACCGAAGGGTCCAAAGCGCATTGATCGGCGTTCCTGACAACGAATTGATCCAGTTCGAGCTTGGCGGTCCGGTCAATAATGCTCCCGGCTTCTACTCAATGGATTGGAACAACTTCCAACCAAGGGTCGCGGTAGCGTGGTCGCCCGATTTTGAGAACGGTTTCCTGCATGGCCTTTTTGGTGATGAAGGCGATTCAACGATCAGGGGCGGCTTCGCGATCACCAATGACTACTTTGGCGGCCAGCTGGCTGTGTCGTTTGACGGTCTTTCGACCATCGGCTTCACCAGCAGCACGACGATCTCGGCTAACACTTACAACGTGACGAACAATCCCGC
Source organism: Acidobacteriota bacterium (assembly GCA_024640445.1). Lineage (GTDB taxonomy): Bacteria > Acidobacteriota > Blastocatellia > Pyrinomonadales > Pyrinomonadaceae > Aridibacter. The sequence goes on from JAHEEZ010000063.1 coordinate 7,086, forward strand.
GCCCTTGTTCACCGGATTCGGCCAGGATATTCGCGCACTGCCGGGCATTCCTGCTCCCGAGCAGAGGTTCATGACACCGGCAGATGAAAGGCAGAGGATCGAGACCTCGCTTGACGGGACGATCACCTCGCCGGTCAACTACCAGTGGAACGTTTCCTGGGGAAGAAGCCTTCCGAAGGGAATGTATTTCGAGATGAGCTACATAGGACGCGCGGCGCGAAATCTTTTCGCAACACGCGACGTTATGGCGCTTAACGACCTCGTAGATCCGGCTTCCGGTGTCGACTGGTATACCGCGGCGGGCATGCTCCACGATCTCCGTGCAGCTGACACGCCGGTTACTTCGGTCGCGCCGATCCCCTACTTCGAGAACCTGTTCCCGGGTGCGTTGAACGACTGGGGATTCTGCGGTGCTCAAACTGCGACTCAGGCGGTTTACAGCCTCGCGGCCCGCGATTGTATCGATATTCTTGACTGGACCTATATCCAGCTGCTTATCGACGATTCGGGTATTTTCCCCAATATGTTCTTCCATCCGCAGTACGCCGCTTTCTCGGCTTATGGAACGACGGCGTACTCGAATTACCACGGCGGTTCATTCAGCCTCCGCCAGAGGCTTGGAGACTCGCTTTCTTATGACTTCAACTACACGTTCTCGAAATCAATGGACAACGCCTCCGGTCTCCAGACCGGCGGATCTTACGGCTCTCAGTTCATATTGAACCCGATCAGGCCGGACGATAATTATTCGGTGTCCGATTTCGATACCAAGCACGTGATCAACGCCAACTTCATATTCGACATTCCGATCGGACGCGGACGCGCATATTACAGCGATATGAACAAGTACGCTAATGCGGTCGTGGGCGGTTGGCAGTTGGCAGGCGTTTACCGCTGGAACTCCGGACAGCCGATCTTTTCGCCGTTCGACCAGGCCCAGTGGGCGACAAACTGGAACGTTCAGTCCAGTGGCGTTCGTCTGAGTCCTCAGAACGCGACGGTTGTCAGAGATACTCAGAACATCTTCTCGGATCCGCAGAGTGCCTTTAATTCTTGGCGCAACGCGAGACCGGGCGAGACAGGAGATCGCAATGTACTGAGACTTCCGGGTTACCAAACGCTCGACCTCGGACTGAGCAAGAGCTTCACGATGCCTTGGAGTGAAAATCACAAGTTGCAGTTCCGATGGGAAGTGTTCAACGTGACCAACGTTCAGTACTTCAACGCCGGTAACATCAGCCGAACTACCTGGGGACTGCCGCAGGATCCCGAAACGGCAACTGCCGCTTCGACCTTCGGCAAGCTGTATAACGGTATCCAGGGATCACCGAGGTCCATGCAGTTCGGACTTCGATACGAGTTCTAGGCATATGCCTGGATCATACAGAGGCCGGGGCTTTTGTCCCGGCCTTTTTTTGTGCTCCAAAGGCGGGAGCAGCTCGGAAATTTATGATTTCTCGTATCGAAGTCTCGTTTTTTGAAGTTTGAAGGGTCCTCGGGCGCCATCGTCCTCTTCGCAAACAATCAAACTTTCTTAAAATCTCGCACTGCTGACCCCTCTCCCGCTTTCGGGCTCACCGGCCCCTCGCGCCCGACCCGCCAACGCGGCGGCGTTCCGAAAGATAAAATCCCAATCAAATGCTTTCTAAAATCCCCTAAACCCCTGTTGAAACAACGCTTGTAGGAACGCGGGATGCGTCCTTTCAGTGACATGTATTCCCAGGCATTAATTACTTGTTTCAATAAAGGAGGCATTATGATTCCTAACTCAATGACCAGATGGTCCCTCCGGGCACTCGGCCTTTTGATTCTGATCACCGCAGCTGCTGCGGGAGTTCTCGCCCAGGCAGGAACATCCCGTATCAATGGCGTCGTAACGGATCAGACCGGAGCGGCAGTCCCCGGCGCGACAGTGACAGTCACAAATCCTGGAACCGGCTACACTCGCTCGGTTGTGACCGACAACGCGGGCAACTATAGTTTCCCCGGCATTCCTCCCGCCACATACCGACTCGAGGTAGAGGCAGGGAACTTCAAGAAAGCGGTCAATAACAATGTCAAGGCGCTTGTAGATTCCTCTACAGGCATCGACTTCTCGCTCGAAGCCGGCAGCGTTTCTGCGGTGGTCGACGTAACGACGAACACTATAGAGTCGGTCGTCAACACTCAGGACGCCAGCATCGGCAACAACTTCGTCCCGGAGCAGATCACTCAACTTCCTACTAATCTGAGGCAGGTCAATGACCTACTCACCCTTCAGCCGGGTGTCACCCGCGACGGATATGTCGCCGGCGGTCGGAGCGACCAGGCGAACATCACACTTGACGGTGTGGACATAAACGACCAGCAGACGGGCGGCAGAACAACCCAGTTCCAAACCACCCAGAATTCTGCATTGAGGGTCACAACCGAATCCGTCGAGGAATTCCGCATCACAACCTCAAACGCGAATGCGAACCAGGGCCGGTCTTCCGGTGCCCAGATATCGTTGGTCACAAAGAGCGGCACAAATGACCTCCACGGTTCAGCATTCTACTTCTACCGTCCAACCGCGTTCTCCGCGAATGACTTCTTCAATAACCTTTCGGGGATCGATAGGCCGAGCCTCGCCCGGGACGTGTTCGGAGGATCGCTCGGGGGACCGATCAAGAAAGACAAGTTCTTCTTCTTCTATTCATACGAAGGCCAGAGACAGCAACTGGGCGTGTCGGTCTCGAGGGTCGTGCCGCTGGCGCATCTTGGCAACGGTGAACTTCGATTTGAGGGCACGGGACCGAACTGCGTCAGCGGGCAATGCACGCTTTCGCTCGCCGATCTTAACGGTATCTACAACCAGGTCGGTATCAACCCCGCGGCCGTGTCGGTGCTTGCCGACGCCGCAACCCGTTATCAGGCGAACGATACAAGTGTCGGCGACGGAATTAACACCGGAGGTTTCCGGTTCAACGCGCCGACAACGATCTCGGAAAACACGCACATCGCGCGTTTCGATTACAACGCAAATGCCAACCAGCAGCTGTTCGCACGTCTCAACTACCAATGGGACGTTACGCAAGGCAGTATCAATCCGGCATTTGCTCAGCAATTCCCGGACACGCCTGCCACGTCGCTTTGGTCCCATCCGACCGGGTTCGTGGTCGGCCACAACTGGACCATCAACTCGAACATGATCAACAACTTCCGATATGGGTTCACGCGCCAGGCGTTCAGCCAGCAGGGTGATTCCTCGGACAACGCGATCACGTTCAGGTTTGTTTACGCACCGAGGCTAAACCCGTCAGTGCGGACCCTGAGCAGGGCTACACCGGTAACGAACATCACTGACGACTTCACCTGGATCAAAGGCAACCACACAATGCAGTTCGGCGGCAATGTCCGTCTGATCCGCAACAAACGCCAGAGTTTCAACGGCGCGTATGACGCGGCGACGACAAATCCGTCGTTCTACGACCTGTCCGGCGCGGTCGTATCAAATCAGATCGAAAATGCCGGCTACACGATCGACGGCGGAAGCATCGCCTCGGTCCAGGCCGCGGCGACGGCGCTGATCGGACGTTATTCGCAGTATTCGGGAAACTTCACGTTCGATCTGGACGGAAGTGTTTTGCCGGCGGGAACCCCGAGTGACCGGAACTTCGCGACTGAGGAGTACGATGTTTACGGACAGGACATTTGGCGGCCGTACCGCAACCTTACGATCACAGCCGGTTTGCGCTATTCACTTAGCAGACCGGTTTATGAAAAGGACGGATTCCAGGTTGTCCCGACCGAGAAACTCGGAGACGTTTTGGAGCGAAGGATCCAAAGCTCGCAGATCGGCGTGCCCGATAATGAGTTGATCCAGTTCCAGCTTGGAGGCCCGGTGAATAACGCCCCGGGTTTCTACTCGATGGACTGGAACAATTTCCAGCCGAGGATAGCGGCAGCGTGGTCCCCCAATTATGAAAAGGGTTTCCTTCATGCCCTATTTGGTGACGAAGGCGATTCGACTATCCGGGGCGGGTTCGCTATCACGAACGACTACTTTGGCAGCCAGCTGGCGGTTTCGTTCGACCAGCTTTCGACGATCGGATTCACCAGCAGCACGACGATCGCCGCCAACACATACAATGTCACGGACCGACCCGCGCCTTTGTTTACCGGATTTGGACAGGACGTTCGAGCGCTGCCGGGAATACCCGCACCGCTTCAAAGGTTCGATACACCGGCCGACGAGGCGCAAAGGATCGAGACATCGCTTGACGGCACGATCGTGTCGCCGATCAATTATCAGTGGAACGTTTCGTGGGGCAGAAGCCTTCCGAAAGGAATGTACTTCGAAGCGAGCTACATCGGACGCGCGGCGCGAAATCTTTTCGCTACCCGCGATGTAATGGCGCTCAACAATCTTGTCGATCCGGCTTCCGGGCTCGACTGGTACACCGCCGCCGGCAAGCTCCATGACGCACGCGCGGCCGATACACCGGTCACGTCAGTGGCCGCGCTGCCTTACTTCGAAAACCTGTTCCCGAATTTGCTGGCGGACTATGGCGGACTTTGCGGAGCTACTAACAACACACAGGTAGTTTTCGCGCTGGTCGCACGTGACTGTTTCGATATTCTTGACTGGACGTTTGTCCAGCTGCTTATCGACGATTCGGGTGTCTTCCCGAATATGTTCTTCCATCCGCAGTACGCCGCTTTTTCGGCATACGGGACGACGGCTTATTCGGATTACCACGGCGGTTCGTTCAGTCTCCGTCAGAGGCTCGGCGAAACGCTTTCGTACGACATCAACTACACGTTCTCGAAGTCAATGGACAACGCTTCCGGGCTCCAGTCCGGCGGGTCCTACGGTTCTCAGTTCATCCTCAACGCATTGAGGCCGGACGATAACTATTCGGTGTCCGATTTTGATACGAAGCACGTTGTGAACGCGAACTTCCTGTTCCAGCTGCCGATCGGCAGGAACCGGGCGTGGTTCAGTGATATGGGCAAAGTCGGAGACACGCTCCTTGGCGGCTGGCAGCTCGCCGGCGTGTACAGGTACAACAGCGGTCAGCCGATCTATTCACCGTTCGACCAGGCACAGTGGGCTACCAACTGGAATGTCCAGTCCAGCGGCGTAAGATTGAGTCCGGTTTCGACACCGGCTCCCCGATCGACCCAGAACATCTTCAGCGATCCGCAGGCGGTGTTCAATTCCTATCGCAATGCCCGGCCGGGCGAGACCGGCGACAGGAACGTACTCAGGCTGCCGGGATTTCAGACGCTTGACCTCGGGCTCTCGAAGAATTTCAAGATGCCCTGGAATGAGAATCACGAGTTTCAGTTCAGATGGGAGGTCTTCAACGTGACCAACGTTCAGTACTTCGGTCTGGACGCGGCTCAGACAGGCGTCACCCGTTCAAGCTGGGGACTGCCTCAGGATCCGGAAACTAGTACCGCCGCTTCAAACTTTGGGAAGATCTTCACGACGACCCAGGGTTCGCCGCGGGCGATGCAGTTCGGTCTGAGGTATTCCTTCTAGGAGTTTCCTTCCCTCCAACGCTAGAAGGGGCTGCCAGAATTGGCAGCCCCGTTTTTTATTCGTTGATAAGGCCGCTCAACCACTCACGAACGAGTCGTTCCCGGTTATTTTCATCAGATGGCGGGTATCGTTGATGGCGATCAGGCGGGTATTTCTACGGCCGCGGATCTCGAACCGGTTTATGCCGCAATTTGAAGTTACGAGCCAGGGAGTTTGTACCGTCTTGCGTGTTATCGCACCGATCATGTTCAACGTCAGATAGCAGATAGCGCCGGTGTGCGAGTAAATAGCGACATTCTCACCTTTGTGAGACCGCAGTATCTCGCGGATGGCTTCCGTGCCGCGCTTTAGGAGCTGGCGGTAGCTCTCTCCGCCCGTAATGACATGGTTAATGTTCCTGTTGACCAGCGCGTAGTAATCCCGCGGATACTGCCGTTTCGATTCTTCAAATGTCAGGCCTTCAAGCACGCCTACATTTCGTTCCCGAAACGCATCGTTCTTCTTGATCTCGATCTCCAGCAGTTCAGAAAGCGGTTCGGCGGTCTGTACTGCCCTGAGGAGGTCGCTGGAGTAGATATGATCGATCCTTTCCGCTGCCAGCGCCTGGGCAGTCGCCTTCGCCTGACGCTTTCCAAGCGAAGATAAAGGCGTCGGAGAATGTCCTCCGAACCTCCCTTCCGCGTTCCCCGCCGACTGTCCGTGTCTTATGAGGTAAAGTCTTGTGACTGGCATCTTGGTAACAGAAAGAAAAGAAGCAAAAAAGCGTCTCGTTTACGCGACGTCAGATCAACTGAAATGGCTAACTCAAGGCGCTTCCTTACTTCTTTCGTTTTTCTTCTTTTACTTCTTTAGACCCCTACAGTCTCGGCCTTGAGTTTCTCTGTCTGGTAGTGGGTGATCAGCGCGTCAATAAATTCGTTGATCTGGCCTTCCATGACAAGATCAAGCTGGTGCACTGTCATACCTATGCGATGGTCAGTGACCCTGTTCTCCTTGAAATTGTACGTCCTGATCTTTTCGCTCCGGTCCCCGCTTCCGACCATCGATTTGCGTTCGGACGCCTGCTCTTCGTGGACCTTCTGTTCCTCAAGCTCCTGGAGCCTCGCGCGGAGGACCTTCATCGCTTTCTCACGATTCTTGATCTGCGACTTTTCGTCCTGCATCGACACGACCAATCCGGTCGGCAAATGGGTGATCCGCACTGCGGAGTAGGTCGTATTAACCGACTGGCCGCCTGGACCCGATGAACAAAAAGTGTCGATCCGGAGGTCGTTCTGGTCGATCTGCACGTCCACTTCTTCAGCTTCCGGAAGCACGGCAACCGTAACTGCCGAAGTATGTATCCTGCCGCTCGACTCGGTCTGAGGAACCCTCTGGACGCGGTGGACGCCAGATTCATACCGCATCCGGGAATAGACATCGTTACCCTCGATCATCATCGTCGCTTCCTTGATGCCGCCCACGCCAGTGTCCGAAACGTCCATCATATCGATCTTCCAACCCTGGGTTTCGGCATATCGCACGTACATCCGCATCATTTCCGCGGCGAAGAGCGTGGCCTCGTCGCCACCCGTTCCGGCGCGGATCTCGACGATCACGTTCTTTTCATCGTTCGGGTCTTTCGGAATCAACAGCACCCTGAGGTCTTCGGTTCCCTTATCTACGCTGTCTTCAAGTTCAGCTATCTCAAGTTCGGCGAGCTCACGCATCTCGGCGTCCTCGGTCGCACCCACGATCTCCCGGGCGCCGTCCAGCTCTTCCTGCATCCGCCGGACCTCGCGATACTTCTCGACTATCTCGCCGAGCACGCGGTGCTGTTTCATCAGCTTCGTATACGCCTGTATGTCCGAAGTGATGTCCGGCGCTGAGAGCTGTTCTGTGAGCTCTTCGTAATTCTTTTCTATTTGCGCGAGTCTTTCGAGCATTGCTATTACTTCCCCGTTTCAGCTTATGCCGACTGCGGCTCGAACTTCAGCGATTCGTTCAGTGCCTCGATCGCGACCTCCAATTGGTCGTCGTCGGGGTCCTGGGTCGTGATGTTCTGAAGCCAAATACCCGGCATCGTCATCAGCTTAAAGACGGCACCCGATTCCTTCTTCGCGGCGTAACGAATGATCTCGTACGAAATGCCCGCCACGAGAGGCATTAGGACGATCCTGACAACCAGGTTCAGCCACATCTGCTGAAAATTCACGACCGAAAACAGGACGATCGCCACAAGCATCACGACCATAAGAAACGAAGTGCCGCATCTCGGATGCTGGCGCTTCTGTTGCCGCGCGTGATCAACGGTCAGGCTGAGGCCCTTTTCCCATGTGAACACCGTCTTGTGCTCCGCTCCGTGATATTGAAAGACGCGATGGATGTCCTTCAGGAACGACATAGAGAAGATCATTACAAGGAAGAAAAACATCCTGATCACTCCGTCGATCAGGTTGAAAGCGATCCAGTTATCGGGCTTCACTTCCCATATATATGCCTTTATCGACAACCACCATCCGGCTCCGGCGGCTATCGAAGGAGCGTCAGCCCATCCCAGCGAAATAAAAAGAACGTTCGTAAGAAGAAGCGGCGCCACGATGAACAGTGCGACATTAAAGGCGAGCGCAAAGATGATCGAACCGACCGCCCCCGCCGATTGCTTCGCCTTTGAGCCCTTGGACTCACCTTCGCTTGCAGGCAGCGTCATTTTTGCAGGCGCTTTCGTGAAGTTCTCGTCGGTCGTCCCTTCAACAAGCACAGGCTCCGTTCCGACTTCCCGTACTTTGGCGAGTTCTTCTTTTTCTTTCAGATCGTCCTCGTATATGCGGGCGGAAAAATTTAGCGCCTTAACTCCAAGCGCCAGAGACTGGATAAGAGTCGCGCCGCCGCGCAGGATCGGCACATTCAGGAACTTGTAGCGGTCGCTCCACTTCGGAAGTTCTTCCGCGGTTGTGACGATTGTTCCGTCTGATTTCCGGCACGCGATCGCGTACGCGCTGGGGGTGCGCATCATCACGCCCTCCATCACCGCCTGGCCGCCGACGATCAGGTCTCTTTCAACTGCAAGGAATAGCTGTAAGTATTTCTTCATAAGGCTGTCTAGGATTTGAACTCGTCTCTAATAGATGTCCAATGCTCCCGATCCGCAAAAAACAACGCCGGCCTTTTGATCTTCGGGCGTCCGGGGTCTGTGCAAATGATACACGAAACCCGTTGACGCTTCCCGATCGAGCGCCGGCGTTTGATTTTTCTGCCGCTAATATTGATTGTGCAACGGACTCATAGGTCCCAGCCGAATCATACTAAAGTTACTTGGTGGCCTGCCGCCTGGCAAAACGCTTGTTGAATCGGTCCACACGACCTGCCGTATCAACGAGCTTTTGTTTGCCCGTAAAGAACGGATGACAGTCCGAACAGATTTCGATCGTCAGCTCTTCTCCCATCGTCGACCGCGTCTCGAACGAATGTCCGCAGGCGCAGGTGACCGTAATGGTCTCGTAGCTGGGATGTATCTCATTTTTCATAGCTTGATGATTACCCGCCTTAAATAGGGTTGAAGCACAAAGTGCAAACGTAAAATATAGAACGGGAGCGCGGAAATGGCAAGTTCCGGGGAGTACGCATCGATCCCGCCCATAAATGGGCGGGCTAAACGAAGGGTGGGCTAAACGATAGGCGGAAGGCGGAAACGCGACCGTAAGGGAGCGTGCCCGTGGATCGTGCATAGTGAATCGTGAAAAGTGAATGGAGAAAGGCAGAAACGCGACCGTCAGGGAGCGTGCCGGTCGATCGTAAATCGTGAAAAGTGAATGGAGAAAGGCGGAAATGCGACCGTCAGGGAGCGTGCCGGTGGATCGTGAATAGTGAATCGTGAAAAGTGAATGGAGAAAGGCGGAAATG
>JAHEEZ010000271.1:0-1785 GCA_024640445.1 Acidobacteriota bacterium
CGTTCTCGGCCAGATAAAAACACGCGAGCATCGTACCGTCGGGTGAGAAGCTCGGTTCGGCAGAGGGCAGTTCGGTCAGCCTCTCCGATCTTCCTCCGGCGATCGGCACTCTGAAGATGCTTTGTTTACCGGCCGGCCAGGCCGAAAACGCGATAAATTTCCCATCTTTAGAGAATTCCGGACTTTCCGGTCCGATTTGCCCGGTAACGATCCTTGTCGGATTTCCGCCGCCGATCGGGACTTTGTACAGCTGGAAGCCGTCGATCGGCGAGAAATAGATGACGGTCTTGCCATCCGGCGAGACCTTTGGTTCCGCTTTGGAGATCCGGTCGTTGGTGATCTGCGTCTGACCCGAGCCGTCGGCGCTCATTATCCATACCTCTCGGGAACCGCTTTGATCTGATATGTAGACGATCCGCCCGTCCGGGCTCCAGCTCAGGCCCCAGGTGTCTCCCCGCCCGGGAAGCACTTCAACGGCGTTCATCGGGTCCAGGTCGGGCGACACCCACACTCCCGAGCGGATCTCTTGTTCCGTCGTTACGAGCCGCGTGCCGTCCGAAGTGATCGAAAGGCCCCTATAGTCCTTGTCATTCCTAGTGATCTCTACGGCCTCGCCATCTGGGAAAGAGACCCTCCAGATCCGCATAGTGTCGCCCGCGACCCTGGTTGCTGAAAGGTAGACAAAATCTCCGGACGGGGCCCAAACTATCCCGCCGGTGTCTATGAAGTCCCACCGGTCACCGCCAAGACCCTTTAGAGAGTTGTCATCGGGAGAATAAACCGCGAGTGAAAGCGCAGGCTCAGGTGCTCGTTTATCGTTACCTTCTATGACAAGCAATTGCTTGCCGTCAGGTGACCACGCGGAACCTGCTTCAACCCAGGTTTCGGCTTCGCCTGACACCGCTTTTCTCGCCTTCGAACCATCCGATTCGGCGATCATGATCGCCGTTTCTGTAGTTTTTGGGTTGTCTTCGTAATACGCGATCTTTGACCCGTCCGAGGAAAGACTGAAGGACAATGTAGCGATCGGGACAGGCAACGGCGAGCCGCCAAGCGTCGCGACCTTGTATATCGATTTCTTCTTGCCTGAATCGATGGCAGCGAAGTAGACGAAATTGCCGTCGGGAGAAAATACCACATTGTTGATATCCTCGAATTCTCCTTCTCGGAGGATCTCAACCGTACTATTAGTCTCGATCTGCTTGACGCCAAGTGATTTCTTTTCGCCCTTCACCTCAAGAAATGCCAAGAATTTCCCATCGGGCGAGATCGCGGCTTCATGCACTTTGCCCTCGCCTGTCAGCCTTTTCACGGAAATATCCGGCATTTGGGCGGGAGCCGGTTTGTCAGACCAGGGAGCCCATCGATAAATGCCGTATCCTGCTGCGAGCAAGACAATCGCAACTGATATAACGCCGATGACCAGCGGCCCGCGCCTTCTTGCTTCCGGCTCAAAAGCGGCCCCCGTCGGAAGCACGGCAGTCTCGTCCGTATTGACGATCCTGTGCTGTGTCGCAGCCTCTCCGGGGTCGCCGGAAGCAGGGAAAACCTTCGTCGATGCCTCGTCCTGGGAGTCTTCCGCCTGAAGCCACTCGCCGTCTTCCAGACAAAAGTTCAGTGAAAGGTCTTCATAGGTGAGGCCGCATTTTGGACAGGTTTTCATTCGCTGAATGATACAGGAAAAACGGTTTGTGAGTGAAAGAATGCGCCTGCGTTAACTTGGAGCATTCGCTCTGAGCCACGCCAGGGCTCTTTCGCGGTCGTCGAAGAATTTTACTCTGACGC
>JAHEEZ010000271.1:1795-4577 GCA_024640445.1 Acidobacteriota bacterium
GTTTCGTATAGCTCGGTTTGTTCGGTGGGCTGAAAATGGGGGAAATGGAATGCCATCCAAAGGTGAGGGATGGCGGATGTGCTCTTGCCGGCGTCGATCACATCTGAGGTCTCGTAATCGCCGACGGGAAGAACTCCTTCCACAAGGACGCGCCGTGTATCGTGCTCGTCACAGGCCGACTGCAGCTGCGACCAAAGTTCTCTCCGTCGTCCCCGCTCGATAGCGTACTGTTCGTCAAGCGTCACGCGAAGGTGGTCGTCCAGAAACTCGATATTGAAGTTCTCTCCCATTAAGGCCTCCTGAATAGCTTCAGATCTTTACGCATTCGCCGCGACGTAAGAATTGCCCGTCGCCTTTCTTTCCGACATATTCGCCGTTGTCGATCACGACCTTACCCCGTGAAAGTACGGTTTCGACGACGCCCTTCACCTCTCGGCCCTCGTACGCACTGTAATCGACATTCATGTGGTGAGTTTCCACACTTATCGTCTGGCTGGCGTATGGGTCAAAGATCACTATGTCGGCATCGGAACCGACGGCTATCGTACCCTTTCTTGGGAAAAGGCCGAACATTTTTGCAGCTGCGGTCGAAGTGATCTCGACAAAACGGTTCAGGGAGATCCGGTTCTCGTGTACGCCTCCGTTGTAGATCAGCGACATGCGGTGTTCAACACCCGGTGCGCCGTTCGGGATCGCGGCAAAGCTGTCCCTGCCAAGTTCCTTCTGCTCTTTCATACAGAACGGGCAATGGTCGGTTGAAACGACCTGAAGATCATCCATCTTCAGTCCTTTCCAGAGTTCGGCATGATTGTGTTTCTCCCGCAAAGGCGGTGTCATCACGTACTTCGCACCCTCAAAATCATCGCCGTAATCGTCGATCGAAAGAAAGAGATATTGCGGGCAGGTCTCGGCAAAAGCCGGTATCCCGCGGTCGCGCGCTTCTCGGACCTGGTTCAGCGCGTCGGTGCAGGAAAGATGGACTATGTAGACTGGCGATTCAACCATCTCCGCGATGGCGATCGCGCGATGCACGCCTTCGGCCTCGGCGACGGTCGGTCGAGTCAGGGCGTGGTATTTCGGAGCGGTTCGACCATCCGCAAGGGCGCGTTTCACTATCTCGTCAATGACGATGCCGTTCTCCGCGTGCATGCAGATCAGGCCGCCGCGATCTCCTGCTGCGGACATCGCGCGGAAAATGGTCGCGTCGTCGGCGAGGAATACACCGGGATAGGCCATAAACAGCTTGAAGCTGGTGATGCCCTCGTCCATCAGTTTGTACATCTCTTCGGTGTGCTTGTCCTCGAAATCTGTCGTGATCAGGTGGAAGCCGTAATCGATCGCCGTCTTGCCTTCCGCCTTGGCGTGCCATTTATCGACGCCTGCGATCATCGATTCCCCTTTTGTCTGGACCGCGAAATCGATAATCGTGGTGGTGCCTCCGTGGGCGGCGGCGCGGGTGCCGGTCTCGAAATCATCCGACGACTCGGTCCCTCCAAAGGGAAGTTCCATATGCGTATGCGGATCGATGCCGCCGGGAATCACCAGTTTCCCGCCCGCGTCGATGACCTTGTCGGCTTCCATCCTGAGCGATCTGCCGATCGTCTCGACGGTCTCGCCGTCTATGAACACGTCGCCGACGTAATCGTCTACCGCCGTTACTATCCGTCCGTTTTTGATAAGTGTTTTCATAATCAGAAGTCAGAAGACAGAAGTCAGAAGTCAGAAGACAGAAGACAGAAGACAGAAGACAGGGAATATCAGTAGCCTCCCGTTTCAGCTTTGCGCTCAAGCGCAAGCCATCAGTTGCCCCCTGCTTCAGCAGGGGGATTAGAAGCGCCGAGGAGAACTCCGGGGCTTTAGCCCCGCATTCTAATTGAAACCCGCCCTCCTTAGAAAGGCCTTGAATTCATCTGTGAACTTCACTTTCTTGTGGTGCTCCTCCTGCCGGAGTATATATCGTCTCACGTTCCCAATCTGATCCCTGCCAACAGAAACGGCAAAGTAATCTCTTTGCCAGCGGAACTTGAACCTGGAGAGCCCGCTATTGTTGATCCAAGCCGAAGACTCGCCTTTCATCAGCTGAACACACTCTCCAAGCGATTGGCCCGGATTCAGTGAGATCAGACAGTGAACATGATCCTTGTGTCCTCCGATCACGTCCATGTGGATTCCCTTTGTCTTGGCATTGAATCTCATGTGTTCAAAGACCTTCGATCTGATCTGGCTGTGAAGATATGGCTGACGGTTCTTTGTGGACCACACGACGTGGACCCAAACTTTTACATACGGCATCGGTTTGTGAGGAGGCCCGAGCGTTTAGGCGGGGCCGGTCTAAAGTTGATTTACGAGGACTTCATTGGGAGGAAGTCCTATTCAATAATGGCGGCTAAAGCCGCCTGAAGATTCTTTGTCGCTCTTCGATCCCCCCGTTAAAACGGGGGGCAACTCATAAGATCCGCGTGATCCGCGGCCACATTCTTCAAAAATTTGTGGCTAAACTCCCTCAAACGCCGCATCCAGCGCGGCGACCATCTCGTCGACGTGGTCCTTGGTCGAGTTAAGCATCATTCCGGTTCGGATCACGTTGCCGTAAAGACCGCCCTTTCCGATCAGCACACCGCGGCGTTTCGTCTCTTCGAATACGCTCAGCAGCGCCTCCGGGGCGGGTTCCTTCGTCCCGCGGTCTTTCACAAGCTCGATCCCCTGCATCAGGCCCATTCCACGGACGTCGCCGATGACCGGATACTTGTCTTTCAATTCGTCCAGCTTATCCCGAAGATAT
>JAHEEZ010000272.1 GCA_024640445.1 Acidobacteriota bacterium
GAGCAGAACGGCCATTGCCGCTCCGCTCACCGTTTCCGTCTAGATCGAATTTAGATGTGCTTCTCTATCACCTGAGCGATCGCTTCTTTCGAAACAGCCCCCACGATCCGCTCCTGCTCTTCCCCGTCCTTGAACAGGATCAGAGTCGGAATTCCGCGGACACCGTAGCGCTGCGGGACGTTCATATTCTCGTCCACGTTCATCTTGTAAACGCCGGCCTTCTGCTGATAATCCTCAGCGACCGCTTCCACCGAAGGCGCGATCATCCGGCACGGGCCGCACCATTCCGCCCAAAAATCCACAAGCACCGGCTTGTCAGAACCCAAGACGTCGGATTCAAAATCGGCATCAGTAACTGCCCTTGCAAAATCTCCCATTTCTTTTGTGTCTCCTCGTTATGATCTATCTATTATTTCCGCGCTTCCGTTCCGGCCGCGCTTTTCAATTTCAGCTATTGTAACAATCTCTGTTACAGTATGCAACTCCAAATCGGAGTTCCTAAAGATCGTTTTCCAAAACCAAACGGAATTTTGCGTTGCCGCTCTTCAGCTTGTCGAAGGCCTCGTTTATCTTCGACATCGGATAGGTCTCCGTGATCGTCTCGATACCGTGCCTCGCGCAGAATTCTAACATTTTCCTGACGACAAAGGGACTGCCCGTGGCCGTGCCGCTCACGATCTTCTGTTTGCCGATCAGATCGAATGAAACGATCGGCAAGGGATCAAGCACGGCGCCGACGATATGGAGCTTTCCTTTCGGGGCGAGGGCCTTCATATATGCGTTCCAATCCAGCGAAACGTTCACCGTCGACAGGATCATATCGAACGTACCCGCCAGCGCACCGACCGCCTCTGAGTCCCTCGAGTTCACAACTTGGTCCGCCCCCATCGCCCTCAGTTCATCGCTCTTCGAGAGGTCTGATGTGAACGCCGTCACCTCGCAGCCCCACTTGTCGGCGAACTGAAGAGCGAGATGGCCCAAACCGCCAATGCCGATCACTCCGACCTTGTCAGTCGGCTTTATGTCCATCTGGATGAATGGATTGAAAACGGTTATCCCGCCGCAGAATAAAGGGCCTGCTTTCGCGGGATCAAGGCCTTCCGGGATTTTGATCGCCCAATCCCAGTTGCACCTCACACGGTCCGCGAATCCGCCGTGCCTTTCGACGATCGTTCCAACCAGTTCGGAACAGTTTATCTGATAGCCCCCGATACACTTGTCGCAGTGGCCGCAGGTCTTTGCGTTCCAGCCCAGTCCGACGGTATCCCCGATCTCCAGACCCTTCGCCCCTGACCCTATCGCGACTATCTTGCCGACCGCCTCGTGACCGCCGACAAACGGAAATGACGTCATCTTCCATTCGTTCTCAACCATCGAGAGGTCGGAATGGCATATGCCGCAATGGCTTACCTTGATCTCTACCTCTTCCGGTCCCAGGTCGCCCGGGTCGTATTCAAATGATTCGAACTTCGCGCCCGCTTCCGCGGCCGCATATGCTTTGATCCTTTCGTTCATATTAATTGCTGCCTTCCCTTTTGCTCAATTACTTCGTTTCTGTTCTTCGTTCATGTTTCTTTAGCGCCTGTCGTAACGCGCCGAGCAGTTCATCGGCGTTCTCTTCGGTGAAACACATCGGCGGCTTGATCTTGATCACGTTCTCATGCGGTCCGTCCGTTCCGACCAGGATTCCCGCGTCGCGAAGGGCGTTCTGAACAGATGAAGCGAGCCCGCCATCGGGCTCTTTCCCGTCCTTCGACCTTACCAGTTCGAGACCGAGAAATAGACCCTCGCCCCGGGCGTTGCCGCAAGATTCGAATTCTTCCGTGACCTGTTCAAGACCGCAAAGAAGATATCCTCCTACATCCCGCGCATTGTCTTGTAAATGTTCTTCATCCATCACATCGAGCACGGCGTTCCCTGCCGCGCAGGAAACCGTGTTCCCGCCGAAGGAGCTGAAGAACTCCATACCGGTTTCAAACGACTCCGCGATCGCAGACGTGGTCACGACAGCGGCCATCGGATGTCCGTTGCCGATCGGTTTCCCAAGGATCACAATGTCAGGCTCGACACCATGCATCTCATACCCCGAAAACCACTTACCGAGCCTTCCAAATCCGGTCTGGGTCTCGTCACTGATGCAGACGCCTCCCCGCTTGCGGACCAGATCGTAGACCGCCTTAAGAAAACCTCGTGCCAGAGGCACCTGGCCTCCGCAGCCGACTATCGGTTCGGCAATGAAGGCTGAAACGCCCGCCTTTGACTCATCGATCCTTTCACGCAGTATCTCCGCGCATCGCTTCCCGGTCTCAGCTTCAGGTCCCGCCCTGTACTCATCAGGTATCGGGGCTTCAATGATCGAGTCGCTCTTCCCCGGCCCGCCTTTTCCACCGTACTTGTAATGGCTCACCGAGATCCCTCTCGAAGTGTTGCCGTGATACCCGTATTCGACGACCGCGACATTTCGGTTTCCGGTGTGGGCCGCGGCGAGCCTTAACGCGAGGTCCGTAGCGGCGCTGCCCGAGTTTACAAGGAAGATCTTGTCGAGCCGTTCCGGGAATCTGCTGAGCAGACGTGTCGTGTATTCGTTGAATTCGTCGGTGAGATACCGCGTGTTCGTGTTTAGTCGCGCGGACGCCTTTGCGATCGCATCGACAACCCTCGGATGGCAGTGCCCGACATGGGGAATGTTGTTGTAGCAGTCCAGATAAGACCTGCCGCCGTCGTCGAACATGTACTGGAAGGCAGCGCTCTTCATCTTGATCGGCTCGGTGAACTGCAGCGACATCACTCGGCTCGTATTCTTCCGCCTGACTGCGAGATCTTCGCCGACAGAGACTGTGCGCCTTGGTTCAAAGCCAGCCGCCTGCCTGAACTCGTTCTCGATACGAAGCGGATTTGTCGCCGCCCATTTCCGGATCAGCCTCCAGGCTCGCTCCTCCGAAATGAAAGCATACTCATTGTCAGGCATCGTCTTCGCCGCAAGCGCCGAGTTGCATACGCTTACCGAGAGCCTAAGCGCGATCAGGTGAAAGAGAAGCGCAATCTCCTTTTCTTCAAGCGGATTCATTTCCTGATAACCCGCAATCAAACGGGATGCCCCCGTGATGTGATCTTCGGCGAACATCAGAGCATAAGCTGCGGCGATCGCCACCTCGTTCACAATTGGCGAATAGCAAAGATCCCCAAAGTCGATCATCGCGGCGACCTTTCCGGCCCGCGCGATAATGTTCCATTCGTTCGCGTCCCCGTGAATCAAACCGTGGCGCAGGAAAGGCAATTCCCGGTCGACAAAGAAGGACGCCTGCTGAAAGAAATACTCAACATACTTACGGTCCTGCGGATTTTCGATGTATTCGATCAGCGGCCTGTTCAGGGCGTGATACTGAAGATCCCATTTCGAACGGCGCGCCTCGATCGGAGCGCTCCTGAGGCTGGAAAGTTCCCCGTCCATTTTCCCAAGGAAACTACCAAGGGAGTACGCTGTCTCGCCTGAAATGCCTTTGGGCCCAAGGATGTCGCCCTCGACGAAAGTGAGAAGACGGAAGTACTTCGATATCCCGTCCTCCCGGATGACAGTAGAATATCCGCCGTCAATATCAGCAACGGGTTTCGGATACGCGGACGGGGCTCCGGCGGCGAGCTTTTCCAGGATCCTGCTCTCGGCCTCAAGCTCCCCGCGAAGGTCCGGCCTGTCCTCGTAGGTCTTGAAGACAAATTTGCCCGACGGCGTGGAAACACGATAATTATTGTTTCCGTATCCCGCGAGTTGTGTGATCTCAGCTTCAGAAATGCCGAAGCGTTCGTTCAGTATTTTCTTGACGGAATCCGTCAAATGGCGTGCTCCTAAGCGTTTACAAATTTCATGAACTCTTCCGGATATCGAAGGCCGCTCGCCGCGTTCTTCGGAAAAGCCTCTCCGATCCTTGCCAGATCATCGGCATTCAGGTCAAGCGATGCCGCCGCGGCATTCATCTCCAGATACTTTATCTTCTTTGTTCCCGGGATCGGAACAATGTCCTCACCCTGGGCGAGTGTCCACGCGATCGCGATTTGCGAAGCGGTAACGCCTTTTTCGTTAGCGATCTCCTCGACCTTTTCGACGAGCCTCAGGTTCTTTTCGAAATTCTCACCCTGGAACCGAGGGTTGAACCGTCGGAAATCATCCTCCCCGAGATCCTCGAACTTCTTGAACGCGCCGGACAGAAAACCGCGCCCGAGCGGCGAATAGGGAACGAATCCGATGCCTAGCTCACGGCAGGTCTCCAGCACCCCGTTGTCCTCCACATCCCGCGTCCACAACGAATACTCGCTCTGCAATGCCGTGATCTTGTGCACTTTCGAGGCGCGTTTCAAAGTCTCGGAAGCAGCTTCCGAGAGACCCAGGTATCGCACTTTTCCTTCTCTCACGAGTTCCGCCATTGCTCCGACCGTATCCTCGATCGGCACCTCCGGGTCGACACGATGCTGGTAGTAAAGATCGATGGTCTCGATACCGAGCCTGCTTAGACTTGCTTCGACCGCCTGCTTTACGTACTCCGGCTT
>JAHEEZ010000273.1 GCA_024640445.1 Acidobacteriota bacterium
GCGAAGTCGGCTGTGCTTCCTTCGATGACGCCCTTGCGGACCGAAAGCCGCACGCCTGCGATATTGAGATTCGCAAGCACTGCCGAATCGGTCTCCACTCTCGCGATCCTGACAACGGGGGTTTCAACGCGGGTGACACCGCCTTCAACATTTACCGCAACGTCATTGGCGTCTATCCTGCCGAGTTTTGCTGACCCGGTATCTGCCGTTTCAGCGCTGATCTTCTTCGATCTGAGGTTCATTCGGCCGCTTCGGCGGTTGACCGTGACATCCTGTGCGGCCACGTTGCCGAGCCGTGCGTCGTCGGTTGTCAATCTGTCAGCCTTTACGGAGCGCGCGGCAATGTCGGTATCCGCGGGCCGGTCTTTGATCTCGAGCCCGTCCACAACCACACCACTCAGCGTCGATCCCTCGGCGACGATCTTGTCCGCGCGCGCGTTGGCGACTGTCGCGTTCGTGATCCCGTTTGAAGAGACGATGCGTATCGAAGGCGTCTGAATCGATTCGAGGTAAGCATCCGCAGAAGTGAACTTCTTCGCCCTGACCCCGCCGAGGTTCATCAGCAGTTTGTTGTCCCTGTACTCCGCAACACCGTCGTTGATGTAGAGGCTGCCGACGGTTCCCAGAGGGGAATCGAATGCCGCTGTCTGAAGGGCGCCGAACCACTTGAAATCCGTGCCGGAGCCCCGTATGTTCCCGGTGATCTGCGTATAGTCGAGTCGGAAGTCTCCGAAGGTCAGCATTTCCGCAATCGCCTTGCCGCTGGCGTTGTACAGCGATCCATCGCCTTCCGCGGATGCATTGACCTGAAGGGCTTTCAGGCGCACGTTCGAAGCGGCCAGTGTTTCCGAAGTGATCTCGCCCTCGACCTTGTATTTCTCTCCGCTCCCGGTGACGCGGCCCCGGAAGCCTCCCGTGCCGACGATCGCAGTGCCGATGGGGAAGACCCTTGATGCTTGCGTGAGATCGATCTCGGAAACGACCTGGAGGTCGTATTCAAGCGACTTCCAGTCCTTCACGTTGCCGGCGAGAGTGGTGTCGCCAATCGGCGAAGAGACCGTAAACGCGTCGATCTTCAAGCCGGTTTCGGTCAGGATCCCCCTGCCGCGAACTCCGATCGGCTCGACCTTTTCATCACCGTACGTGAACTCGGCTTTCGAGGTGGCCAGATCAAATCTGTAACTAAGCTCGGCGCCACCCTCCGGACGGTCGGCGGGAGTCAGCGCAAGCGCCACGTCTTCAGCGTTGCCGGAGATCTTCCTTGAAATATCTCCGAAGTGCACCACACTGTCCCGCACTGAGACCCGGGTCGCCTCATAGCGGAGTTTGACGCGGTTCTTCGGAGGAAGGATCTCGACGCCATCGAAGTTGGTGTTGCCGTTCTCATCGATGTCGATCCTGAGATCGAGACCGGTTATTTCAGCCGAGTCGATGTTCAGGTTCCGTTCGGTGCTGAGCGCGAACAGGTCAAGCACGGTCATCCCGAACTTCGCGTTCCTTATACCGCCAAGCCGCTTACCATTCTTCTTGTTGGTGAATACGGCGTTCTCGACCCTCATTGTCAGCGGCGACGCCTGAACGGCGAACCGATCCGCGCGGAAGCCGATGCCCATTTCGTCCAGCGCACGGACGAACTGGTTCTCAACATAGGAATCGATCGCGCCTGTCTGGTAAAGAATAGCCAGAATGATGGCGATCGCGCCTGCGATGCCCATTGCCGCAATTGACGCGGCCAGGATCGCCTTTCGGACAGAGAACCGCTTTCGGCCGCCGCTTTCGGAGGCTTCCCGCCCTTCTTCGTTCCTTGTATTGTCAGTTTCCTCGGGCATCTTGAAGGCCGTCTGAAATTAAAGGGGAACTATTTCGACTATCTCGAGATCGAACGCGTCGATCGCAGCGACGCGCGGCGGATGGTTGGTCATCAGCTTCAGCTTCCGGACTCCCAGGTCCTTGAGGATCTGAGCTCCGATGCCGTAATCACGCACGTTGCCGTATCCGGTCCGTCTCTTCGCTTCCTGAAAGTCAATGCCCTGCTCCTGCATATGGGCGTACGTTTCCAGTTGGTGGATCAGGTCGAGGCTATGTTCGCGTTGCCGTAAATAAAGCAGGACCCCGGTTCCGGATTCGGCTATCTTTTTCAGGGAAGAGTTGATGGCGAGGGAAGCCTCGCCGAGTTTCGAACCGAACATAGCAAAGGTAATGTTCTCGGTTTGGACGCGGACCGGAACGGGCTCAGTTGTCCCCGCAATGTCGCCCATCGTCATTGCGACGTGAGTTTCGCCGTTGACGATGTTCTCGTAGATCACGGCATGCATAAGGCCGTGGTCGGTCGGCAGATCGGTCTCCAGCACGCGCCTGACCAGCGTTTCCTTTTCTATCCGGTACCTGACCAGATCCGCGACGGAAATGATCTTGAGACCGTGTTCTTCCGCGAACAATTCAAGCTGGGGCATTCTCGCCATAGTGCCGTCGTCGTTCATGATTTCGCAGATAACTGCCGACGAATCCAGACCGGCAATGCGGGCTATATCGACACTCGCTTCGGTCTGGCCCACCCGGACAAGAACGCCGCCGTTCTTCGCACGAAGCGGAAATATGTGGCCGGGCCGCGCGAGGTCGTTAGGCCTTGTCTCCGGGTTCACTGCAGTAGCAACCGTTTTCGCGCGGTCGGCGGCAGAGATCCCCGTCGTGATGCCTTCTTTTGCCTCGATCGATATCGTGAACGCCGTGCCCATCCGCGAAGTGTTCTCCTGCGACTGCGGGGGAAGCTGAAGAAAATCGCATCGTTCCTCGGTCAGAGGCAGACAAATAAGTCCCCTGCCGTGCTTCGCCATAAAATTGATGATCTCAGGCGAAACCTTTTCCGCTGCGCAAACCAGGTCTCCCTCGTTCTCACGGTCCTCGTCATCTACGATAATGATCAGTTTGCCGCCGCGAATGTCTTCGGCGGCTTCCTCGATCGAACTTAAAGGCATGGTTGTTTGGTGTCCCCTTCCCGCTTTGGTGACTGAAGCGGCTCATTCCGACTGAACATCCGTAAATATTAACTGAAAGCTCCTTATTACGCTAACATTCCCATCCAAAAGCGTTTGCGAGGGAATGGCGGCGGATGGGCCAGCCGGCATGTTGCAGCGGTGAGGTTTACCCGTTCCCCGCGACCGTTTAAGATTACGCGGATGCTGTTCGAACTAAAGCTCGCCTGGAAATACTTCAGAACCGGAAGAAGCCGGCTTGTGCGATTCACCTCGATGGTCGCCGTCGTGGGCATTGCCGTCGGCCTGGCGAGTTTCATCATTGCCCAATCGCTCTCGAATGGATTTGCCCAGGGAATAGGGGACAAGATCCTTTCAAATACCGGACACATAATCGTTTCGGACTACGGAAAGGTCCGCGCCGCCCAGGGGCTGGTCGCCGCCAGGATCCGCTCGGCTGAAGGAGTTGAACTGGTCAAGCCGACCACATTCGAGCCCGCGGCGCTTCTGATCGACGGTGTGTTGAGTTATGCCGTTCTCAGGGCGGTTGAGGACGGCACCCCCGGATTTGTGCATGAAGGCAGCGGCGAACAACATAGCGGACTTCCGCTGATCGTCGGTAAACGGCTATTTGACCTGCGGAAAAAAGATCCAGGAGCCGAGGCGCTCCTTGTTTTCTCAGGATCGGAGGGCGGCAGCTCGCAAGTAGCTGTAAACATAGCGGGGAATCTCGAGACGGGACTCTACGAATACGATTCGACCTGGGTCGAGATACGGCAAACTGACTTTGCCAGGCTTAAGGGCAATGACACTTTCTCGCCCACGGCATACACGGTCTTTGTCGAAGATCCGTATTCATCCGACAAGGTGGCGGCTCGGCTGCGGAAAAAGCTGGGCGCCGGATATGAAGTGATCGACTGGCGGGAGGCGAACAAACCCCTGTTCTCGGCGCTGGCACTTGAACGTCAGGTAGCTCTTTGGATAATCGCGCTGATCGTGATCGTCGCGCTGCTGAATATCACCACTACACTATCCCTGCTTGTTAAAGAAAGGCTTCCCGACATCGCCATTCTTCGGACCTGTGGCGCCAACACGCGCAAACTGGCGGCGGTCTTCCTGGTCGAAGGCTGGATACTGTCGCTTTCCGGGATCATTCTCGGCACGTGTGCCGGACTTGTCTTTTGTTTTGCGGCGAACAACTTCCGCCTGATAAGCCTCCCGCAGGAGGTCTATTCGTTGAATTCGGTCAGCTTCGCCGTAGATCCGACGAGTGTGGCAGCGGCTTCCGCAATCACACTTGGATTGTGCACGCTTGCGATGGCAGTACCTGTGGCGAGGGCCGCCCGCGCAAAGCCGCTTGAGAACCTGCGCCTAAAGTAGCTGCGCTCCTTCTAAGTATTTGCCAAACAAGGCTCAAGCGTTCTGACTCCGGAAAACAAAAATCTGGATTTCCTGCCCGTTTGCCACTATCTTCTAGCAAGTCTTAAAAACTAATTTTTCAAAATCTTGGCATCTTTGCCGGCGGCGGGGCTATAATCGTGCTTCA
>JAHEEZ010000274.1 GCA_024640445.1 Acidobacteriota bacterium
TGGCGTTCGCCGGCCGATCTTCCACCCGGCTGACAACGATCGTGTAATTCCCATCCTTGTCGAGCGGCACCTGCATGTCGGTGAGTCCATCATTGGTCAGGCCGGATGGTGGAGACTCGCAAATGACGAGCGACCAGTACCGCGACTCCCAGTCGGTCATGATCTCCAGGCCCTTGCCGTCTTTGCCCAGAAACGTATTCGGGAACTTCGGCATCTTGCCACGGAACACGAGCACCGGACCAAACGCGCGGGACACCCACGACAACATGTAGAGCGTCACCGGATCACCGCCGAATCCCGTCTCGATCTTGTGAGGGAGGGCCGCGCGGGCTTCCCCGGACTTGAACACTCCCACGAAGCTGTACGCGTTGTTGATGTATCGCTCTACCAGAGGCGGATTTCGCGCCGGGGCGGACTCCGCCTTCAACTCGGGATCATTGTCCGGCGCATTGACAAGCTTTCGCCAGTCCTCGGCAGACATGCCCGCTTTGATCCCCTGGGACATCGGCCGGTTCAGGTATTCCCTGACTTCATCGGCCGACAGTTTGCGCTTGTTGAGCTGGTCGCTCAGTTTGTGCCCGGCCGGCAACTCCGCCTCGTAAGCCGGAAGCCCGACGCCACCGGATCCGTCACATCCCACATCGGGGAGATAGACCCGGTAAGCCATCTGCAGCAACCCTTGAGTGCCCGCATAGAGGGTGTTCGGTTTCCGATCTTCCTCACGCTCCGGCGCCTCTTCGCCGACGATGTAGACCGTGTAATCGCGCCGCCCACCCAATCTGGACTTGCCCGGTACGAATGGGTTTTCAGAGCCGGGATCGGGCTTGATGTGGTGGTCAACGATCGCTTCAGAGGTCGCGGTGAAGGAGCCGAGCGGATCGGGTCTGTATAGAGAGAACGAAGTGTAACGGCAATAAGGGAAGCGGCCGCGGATCGTCAGCGTTGCTCCCACGGGCAACTCGAACTGAGCGATCCAATACGACGCGTTGGCATCGGGGTAAAGGTTGGCAATTTGATAAGGTTTGGGGTGCTCCAGCAAGGAACCGTAGTTCCTTCCTCTGGGGCCGAGCCAGAATCCGTCAGCGCCGTACCGTTCATCGGTGCGGACCACATTCTCAAAGCTCATGCTACCCAATCTGAGTAGTGCACCATTCGTGGTCTTTCCTATTTTTGTTTTCAAGTTATCGCTTCTTGGGGTCCTTTTTCGTTGTTTGTCTCAGTCTCGCGGCCTTCGCGCTTGGAAGAACCCGGAGTTGTGGATTTTCCGCCATTGGGTTCCAGCGGAATGGGGGTCATGAAGAATCTAAGCAGCCCGCCTGGACCAAGGTGACTCCGCACGACGGCGAGCGCATTGTAAACGAGCAGCGCACCTGACAGACAGATCGCGTTGACCAGCAAGTGGGACGAATTGGTCTCCTTCAGGCCGGTGGTTATGGCCGACACAAACCCGCCCGCCGCCCGCCGTTCCTTGAGGCCGTGCTCCAGGGCCAGCACCACCACCACACCCGCCGCATAAAGCGCAGTTCGAACCACCACGTCCACCCACGCGGGCCGTGCACGCACCCACGCTCCGAGCGAGACGTGTTCGAGAATTAGTGCAACCTTGGAAAGGATCAGCGCGCCTACGAGTATCTTTGACCAGCCGACGAAATCGACATGGTATTCCTGCAGGAGCAAGGTCTTCATCAAGACGAGACCGCCGATCCACACGCCGAAGAACGCCATGGCCAAGCCCATGGACTTGAGTTCCTTACTCAAACGGGAGGTATGATTCATTACTAATCCATCATATCTGAAGCGAACCAAGAGTCAACCGACTGGGGAGAAGCTCGAGGGCTGAATTGGGCACCCGGATTGAGCTCGATTTCAAGGCTTTTCTTTTGTATTTTTTGTATTGTTTGCAGGTCATTTTACCGTTGGAATCCTGAAGTTTCCGTCCAATAACGACTGACCCGTTCGGCAGACTCGCACCAGAAAGTTCCGGCGCCCGGTTACATCCTGTCGATACGGAACATCTCCAAAAGCTTCCTTCGATCCGAAATACACGGCGAAAGTGCCTTCGGCGTTCAGCTCTTAGGTTAGCGATTTTGCGAGGTTCTCTTCGCTCTTCATGTATCGGCTGCGCGCTATTCCACCCGCTTCAACTTCGGAGCGGTCCAACTGCCATCCATCGCTTCGGTTCTCGGCCAATAAAGCCGCATTACGACAAAGAATGACCCCTTAGGTGCCGGAAGCCAGTTGGGCTCTTTGTCGTTACCCGGTGAATCGTACTGGACGTAGATCGTGATCCCGCCGTCAGCATCCCGCACAAAATCCGGCAGCATGGGCGAGTTGAGGAGGTAGCGGTTGATCGAATTGGCTGAGAGCAGGCTCGATGGCAGTTCATACATCGTCAGTGACCAGAACGCGTTAACCGGCGGCAACTGACCCGGCGCAAAGTGAAGGGCGTAGCGACTCGACCCCTCCAACTGTTTGCCATCGGAATCCGCGAGGTAAAGCGGATACATTGCTTCTTGTTTGGAGTTGCCATATATGCCCATCACGGCGGCCGCCATCCGGTATAGGTAATTGTTCTTGAGAAACGCCCGCGTGCCAAAGCAATCCCCCGAGACCACCTTCCCCGCATCCAATTCGCGTTTCAATTCCTCAAAGTCGATCCAAGCGTCAGCCACGCCCTGCTCGATGGCGGATTTCATTTCAGGCGAGAGCTTGCTCTCATCGAAGTTCTTGTCGCCACCGACGCCAATCTTTGCAAACCGGGCCATGAGTTCCTGCTCTGACGTGTGAGTCGGGCAGAATTGCAGGGCAAAATTGAGAATGGAGAAGAAATCCAGTGATGTCTTCTGCTGCTCAGTCGTAAGCGGCTTGATAAAGTCGATCGCCGCTGCGGCTCGCGGCCCTGGCTCACTGAGGAAAGCCGAGAGCGGCTGAACTTTGTAGCCCGCCTGAATACTC
This sequence comes from Acidobacteriota bacterium, assembly GCA_024640445.1. Classification (GTDB taxonomy): domain Bacteria; phylum Acidobacteriota; class Blastocatellia; order Pyrinomonadales; family Pyrinomonadaceae; genus Aridibacter. The sequence goes on from JAHEEZ010000274.1 coordinate 2,956, forward strand.
TTCACATTATCGATGTCGTCTGGACTGAAAAGCTGTGTTCGATACACCGCCATCACCAACTCGGTCTCAGAGCGAATCAGCTTCCGTACGCCATTTGGTGTCTCGCCCCGCCAGCCCGGACCGGCTATAAGGAAACTGCCGCCATCGTTGCCGGTCGCACGGCTGCCGATATAGTCGAAGTTGAACGTGTAGGCGTCTATCAGCTGAATGCTGAAATAGCGGTCCTTCTCGATCGGCGGCACGGTGAGCACGATGGGTTCAGTGCGCAGGTCCAGGCCGAGGAAAGAGTAAGGCGTGTCCGAGTTGGGCGTCTGCACCGCTTTGTCTTCCGGCGTGAAGACGCGGGCGAAGCTGCGGAGCAGGTTCCAGGATGTCTTGTATTCAGGATTTGCCCGATCCACGAAATAGGCGTGTTGGATCCGGTAACTGTCCACCATTGGAAAACCATAGATATAGGCCTCCTTGGCGATAGCCCGGACTTCGGCGGAACTTATGTCTTGTGCGCTGGTGTCGTTCACTGAAATTTTGTTCATGATATTTTTCGATCTCCGTCTTGATTAACAGATTGATGTCAGTCTCTGCCATTTCACCTGCTCGAGCCAAGGCGGCTGCCATTAGTCCTCCGGAAAGGTGCCGGACACCCATTCCATTTCGAATTTTACTCCGGATAAACCCTCTCCCAGTCGTTCTTCATGCTCACGACCGTAATACCGCGCTCTGAGGATTCGTCCAGACCCCGGTTCAGGCGGCCGGACACCGAATTGCGGTCATACGCGAATTCGCGTTCCGCGTCATCGTGATGAACGATCACGGAGAGCCGCGCTCCCTCGCCCGCCATCACCCACTCCATCATCGGCAGATCGCCGTCCGAATTTCCGAACGCCGCTATAGGCCGGCGGCCGATATGCTGCTGAATTCCAACCGGCTTTCCGTCATTGTCGTCGAAGAAGTTCATCTCCGACGACCTGCTCAGCGTAGGCTTGCCGTCGATAACTTCATAACGCGTGACTACGCTGCTTCCGACGACCTGTTCCGGCGGAATGCCGTAGACCCTTTCGCTGAACGTGCGTACGAACTCGATGCCGCCGCCCGAAACAATGAAGGTCTTGAAACGGTTGTCACGCAGATAAGCCAGCAGTTCCAGCATTGGCTGGAACACCATTTCAGTAAACGGCCGGCCCGTCTGCGGATGACGTGCCCGGTCGAGCCACTCCTCAGCTATCGCATCAAACTCCTCGCTGGTCATCCCCCCATGTGTCGCAATCGCCAGTTCAAGGAGGGCCTTTGGAGCCAGCCCGTCGAGCGTTTTCAAATCTTTTTCGATCGCCGCCCTGAACGGCTGGTCCTTCTTCCATTCCGGATGCTGATCAAGCAGTCTGTTCAGACGTTCGAAGACGAACAGCCCCTGAAAGTAAAACGGCTTCTCGCTCCAGAGGGTGCCGTCATTGTCGAATACGGCTATCCTTTCCGGGACCGGCACGAAATCAGCAGAATCCTCCCGGCAAACCCTTGATACAAAATCGATGATCTCCTTCTTGGCGGCGCCTTCGCGCCAG
>JAHEEZ010000275.1 GCA_024640445.1 Acidobacteriota bacterium
GCGAGAGTACCGACTGGAATGCCGGCGGGCATCTGGGCGATGGAAAGAAGGGAATCGACACCCGACAGGGCGCGGCTCTTTATCGGCACGCCAAGTACAGGAAGCACCGTCTGCGAAGCGGTCATCCCGGGAAGATGAGCGGCTCCTCCCGCGCCTGCGACTATCACCTCGATCCCGCGGCCCTCGGCGGACTTCGCGTATTCGAAAAGGAGATCGGGTGTCCGGTGGGCGGACACGACCTTGCATTCGTGAGGAACTCCGAAGTCTTCGAGGATCTTCGAGGCGTGCTCCATCGTCGGCCAGTCCGATTTTGAACCCATTATTATTCCTACAATTGGATTTTCCATTTTAGAATTCTACAAAATGTCGCGGTTATGTAGGAATCACCCAATGCACTATTGGCAAAACATAACAGAACAGGAGTCGCTTTGCGAAACGCATGCCCTTGAAACAAGATTGTGTAAGCCAGCCGCGAAGAGATTGCGTTGTCCGGAGTCGCGAAGCGACAACCTGCATTTAGCCGTGGGTGTAGCGAAGCGGAACCTACGGCGATGTTGATAACAAAGGGCCGCATCGCGCAGCGATTGCGTCAATTCACCGTTGACAAAGGTGGTAATCTAAGAGAAATCTCTCACATAAGGAGGCCACCTCACCATGGCAAACACGTATTCCTCTCTTTTCTATCACCTTGTATTCAGCACCAAAGAAAGACGAAGATTCCTAAAGCCGGATATCGAAAGGCGAATTTGGGACTTCATTGGTGGAATCGCACGTCATAACGGACTCACCCCGATCAGGGTTGGGGGAGCCGATGATCACATTCACGCTCTTCTTCTAGCGCCGCCCAAATACTCCGTCAGCCAGATAGCCAAAATCATGAAAGCGGATTCATCGCGCTGGATAAAACGAGAGTTTGGCCAAGAGTCATTCTCCTGGCAAGACGGATATGCTGCTTTCTCTGTCAGTAAACGAACCGTTCCGAAGGTAAAACAGTACATCGAAAGCCAGCGAGTGCATCATGGACGAATGTCATTTGGAAACGAATATCGCCGTTTGCTAGATCTCCACGAGGTCGATTTAGGCGACGAACGCTTTTTGTTAGGCTGAATGCCACGCAATCGCTGCGCGATGCGCCGGCGTATTTGAAACGTGTTCCGTGGGTGGCGCCCCTCGGGCTTACCCACGGCTAAAGGCAGGTTATCGCTGCGCGATTTAGGGAATGAGTCATCTTCCCGGCGCTTCGGATAGGTCGGCGCTGAGCTACTTTCACAAAGAAGACAAACCCAAAAAAGGAAAAGAAATCTTCCCAATTTACAAATCATCAATTATCAATTCCAACGGTCTACAAATCCCGCAACAACCGCCTCGCCTCTTCCTTGTACCCCTCGTCCTCGCGTTCGTGGTTCTTGTTCAGAGGCGCTTCGATAATCCACTCCAACTGCTCGCGCGCGCTCTCCTTGTCGCGTTTCGAGATGTAGAGTTCCGCCAGGAACAGGTGGTTCAGGTAGAACTTCGGCCCTAATTCGACCGCTTTCAACAGGCATTCCTCAGCCTTTTCATTATCGCCGATAGAAAACGGGAAACCGGGTGCCTTGTTGTATAGCCTTCCGAGTATCCGCCAGGGTCCGCCGTAGAAATACACTTCGTCCATTTCGATAACGCGCTCACAAAGATCCCGGATCGGAGTCACAAGAGCAAGGCTCTTCATAATCCCTTTCTCCTGACCGAACGAACCATAATTCGCGGCGAGCCAGAAAGACGATTCAAGGGAATTCTCGTCGATCTCCACCCCCTGCTCACCGAACTTCACGCCCTCGCCGAAGCAGAAGAGCTTGTCCCCGGGATCGGCGGCTTCTCCGAACCAGTAGTAGATCTCGGACAAGAGGCCGAACGCCCAGGCGCAACTCGGATCTTCTTCCACAAGCTCGGTCAGTTCGCTGTACACGGCATCAAGGTTCTCGTCGTCGAGCTCGCGCTCGTCGATCAGCTTCCGGACGCTCTTGTAGGTATTTTCGTGCTTCATCTTTACCGATGCCAACCGGTTCGTTATAAATCGAGATATGGCTTAAACTTCAGGATAATAGCTTTATTGGCTGATCGCCTTCAACCGATCTTGAGTGTCCATCGCAAGGTTTGGTGATCAGGATTACCTTGAATTGAAAATTACGATAAACAACGGAACATTAAAAATGTCAAAAATCTACTATACGTTAACCGATGAAGCGCCGATGTTGGCGACGCATTCCTTTTTGCCGATCGTCAAGGCATTTGCGCAGTCCGCAAATATTGAAATTGAAGTTCCGGATATTTCATTGGCGGGAAGGATCCTCGCCAATTTCCCTGAGTATCTGAGCGAGGACCAGAGGATTCCCGATGCACTCGCGTCATTGGGCGAACTGGCACAGAAACCTGAAGCAAACATAATAAAACTTCCGAATATCTCCGCGTCCGTTCCGCAACTCGAAGAAGCCATTGCCGAACTTCAAAAAGGCGGTTACGCAGTGCCGAACTATACGAGCGAGCCGGAAACCGCCGAAGAGACAGCTATCAACGGAAAATACGCGAAGGTCCTGGGAAGCGCCGTAAATCCGGTATTGAGAGAAGGAAACTCCGACAGGCGAGCGCCAAAAGCCGTAAAGGATTATGCCAAAGCTCATCCTCATAGAATGGGAGTCTGGAATTCCGATTCGAAAACCTCCGTCGCACATATGGAGTCGGGAGATTTCTACGGAACTGAAACTTCCACGACCGTGGACAAGCCGGGACAATTCAGGATCGTCTTTTATGGAAATGACGGTTCTGAACAGGTCTTGAAGGACTTTGCGCCGTTGAAAGCCGGCGAAGTGATCGATTCTTCCGTGATGCATCTTGCTCAATTGAAGGCTTTTGTCGGGCAGGCGATAGATGAGGCCAAAGAGAAAGACGTTCTTCTTTCAGCCCACCTGAAAGCAACGATGATGAAGATCTCAGACCCGATCATTTTCGGTGCGATCGTAGAGACCTATTTCAAGGATGTCTTCGAAAGATACGCTAGCACTTTTAAGGAGCTGGATATCAATCCGAACTTTGGGCTCGCGACGCTTTACGAAAAGATCAAAGGACATCCGAAAGAAGCCGAAGTAAAGGCGGACATAGAAAAGACGATCGAAAATGGCCCAAGGATCTCGATGGTGAATTCCGACAAGGGAATCACCAACTTTCACGTTTCTTCGGATGTGATCGTCGATGCCTCAATGGCGGCGCTTGTTCGAGGCGGCGGAAGAATGTGGAATCTTGAAGGAAAAGAGGAAGACACTGTTTGCGTTATCCCGGACAGGACCTACGCCGGTTTCTATGAAGCGATCATCGGGGATATGAAGCAGAACGGGACGGTCGACCCGACAACCTTCGGTTCCGTTCCGAACGTCGGCTTGATGGCGCAAAAGGCTGAGGAGTACGGCTCTCACGACAAGACTTTCCAGATTCGGGGTGAGGGAAAAGTAAAGGTAGAGGATGAGACCGGAAATGTTCTTCTTGAGCAAAACGTGGGGAATGGGGACATTTTCAGGATGTGCCAGGCCAAGGATGATCCGATCAAAGATTGGGTTGAGTTGGCGGTTCGCAGAGCGAGACTCTCCGACACCCCCGCCATATTCTGGTTGGACAAAGACAGGGCGCACGATTCGCAGATCATCAAAAAGGTAGAGAAATACCTTCAGGATGAAGATCTGGACGGGCTGGACATCAGGATCATGGATGTTAAAGACGCCGTGCTTGAAACGCTGAGACGCGCCAGAGAAGGAAAGGACACGATCTCGGTTACCGGAAATGTCCTGAGGGATTACATCACGGACATGTTCCCGATTCTGGAACTCGGAACGTCGGCAAAAATGCTGTCCATAGTGCCGCTTATGAACGGAGGCAGTTTGTTCGAGACCGGAGCCGGGGGAAGCGCTCCCAAGCATATCCAGCAGTTTTTGGAAGTAGGTTATTTGCGCTGGGATTCACTTGGGGAGTTCCTGGCGCTGCAGGCAAGTTTTGAGTTCCTGGCTCAAAGCACCGGCAACGAAAAGGCAGGGATTCTTGCCGATTCATTGGACAAGGCCAATGCGAGGTTCCTGGAAACCAACAAATCTCCGGCGAGAAAGGTCGGACAGATCGGTAACCGCGGCTCTCATTTCTACCTGGCGATGTATTGGGCGGAAAGCCTCGCAAACCAAACCAAGGATGCGGAATTGGCCGAGGAATTTGCGCCGGTCGCAAAAGCCCTGAAGGATAACCAAGAAAGGATCAATGAAGAATTGATCGGGGCACAGGGAGCGCCGCAGGATATCGGCGGATATTACCACCCGGACCCCGCGAAGACCTACGCTGCGATGAGGCCTTCGGCGACGTTGAACGCGATCATCGACGGGATCGGACAGTCATCGACGGCGCGGCCGTGAATCGTGAATCGTAATTCGTGATTAGGTTTAGCCCACCCGTTTACGGGTGGGAAAGCGGTGAGTTGTCATTGACTGGATCGCAGGC
>JAHEEZ010000276.1 GCA_024640445.1 Acidobacteriota bacterium
CGGCGGGTGTTTCGTAGTTCGGACCCGCAAGCGCGCAGTAAACGCCCCTCCTGAGGAACGGTATCACTCTCTTCTCGAGCCCTTTTTCAAATCTTTCTTCGGCGATCGCTTTTGCTTCTTCTTTTGCGATCTGCTGAAGACCCTGGTCATAAACGCGGGTCATGTCCGGGAAGCGCGGACCGAAACGATGATCATTCATTCCGCGGAGAGGACTGACGCCCATCAGGTTAATGTGGTCGCGGATGAGCATCAGCCTTCCGCGCTTGAAACTCGTATCCACGCTGCCCGCCGCATTCGTAAGGATCACCGTCTTGATGCCCAGCACCCCGAAGACCCTCATCGGAAGCACGACACTTCGGATCTTGTAACCCTCGTAATAATGAAATCTTCCTTGCTGGACCGCTACGGTCTTGCCGTCGATCTTTCCGATCACAAGGCGACCCGCGTGACCTTCCACCGTAGAGACGGGAAATTTCGGGATCTCCTCGTAAGGTATCCTCACCGCGTCCTCAAGGCTCTCGGCGAACTTTCCGAGTCCGCTGCCGAGCACGACCGCGCAGTCGATCCTTTCCGGGTACTTCTGTCTGATGAATTCAGCCGCCCTTGTTGCTTTGTCAAAATCCATATCGAAAAACCGTGTACGGCTTCAAGCCGCTATTTCTCCTTTCGGTAAGGAATGCCGAGCGCCTTCGGCGCCTTTGATAGCCCGATGAATCCGGCCAGCACGATGATCGTAAGCACATATGGAATGATCTCGATGAACTGTACCGGTATGTCCTCGCCGGACGGGAGTTTCGCCCACGACGCCCCCTGAAGCTGGATCGACAGCGCCTCCGTGAATCCGAAAAACAAACACGCCACAAGCACGTGGAACGGTCTCCATTTGGCGAGTATCAGCGCGGCCAACGCGATGAACCCCTTGCCCGCACTCATACCGCGCGTGAAGAAGGAGGATTGCCCGATCGAAAGATAAGCTCCGCCCGCAGCCGCAAGTACGCCGCTGAGGATAACTCCCATATACCGCATTCTAAGGACCGGCACCCCGGCCGCGTCCGCCGCTTCCGGGTTCTCGCCGACTGCCCGGAGCCTGAGGCCGAAAGGCGTCTTGTAGAGTACGTACCAACAGACAGGGACAAGCGCGAACGCAAGGATCGAAGCGATCGAGATCCTTCCGAAGTACTCCGGAAGCAGAAATTCCTTTGCTATCTGCTCCGTCGATCCTGAGGAATCATAGATCGCGCTCGAGAGCAGCGAGGGAAGACCGAGCATCAATATGTTTATTCCGAATCCCGCAACCACCTGGTCGGCCTCAAACTTGATCACGGCGACTGCAAAGACGGAGGCGAGGATCGCGCCTGCTACAAGAGCGCTGAGAAATCCGACATACGGATTGCTCAGTTCGTACGTGACGACCGCGGCGCTGAAGGCACCTCCGAGCATGAGTCCCTCAAGCGCGATGTTGATCACGCCTGAACGCTCGGAGAACATTCCTCCGAGAGCGGCGAAGATCATGGGCGTTCCCATTCGGATCGCCGAAAAGATCAGGATAGTTAATGTGATCAGTCCTTCTTCCATCTGTTTCGACCGGACTGCCCGGCTACTTCGAAAACCTCTGCATGGCGGCTACAAAGAGAATGATTATCGCCTGCAGCACCTCGACCAGCTCCTTTGAAATGTGAGCGGTGAACGCATCGACAAAAATGCCTCCCCGAAGCAGCATCCCAAAAAATATCGCGGCGATCAGAACCCCAAGCGGGTGGTTGCGGCCGAGCAGCGCGACGGCGATGCCCCAGAATCCCCATTCCGCCGAAAATCCGTGATAGTAATTGTGCCTGAAACCGAGTACCTCGCCGACTGCGACCATTCCCGCGAGTCCGCCAGAGATCGTCATCGCGATTATGATCTGTTTCTTCGGGGATATGCCGCCGTATTCCGCCGCCGTCGGATTCTCGCCGACCGCCCTCAGTTCATAACCCCACTTCGTCTTCCACAAAAAGACGTACACCGCGAAACACATAAAGATCGCGAGCAGGAAAGCGACATTCAAAGGAACACTCGCCGGAATGAACGAAAGGAAACTGTTCAGCTGGGGGATCGTCGCCGCGTCGCCGATCGGCGCGGTCTGAAGGATCGGGTCACCGGGGACCTTGTAATAGTACTGCGTAAAATAGCTGACCAAAGCGATTGCGATGAAGTTCAGCATTATCGTGTTGATCACTTCGTGAGAACCGAATCGCGCCTTCAGGTATCCCGGGATCGCACCCCACAATCCGCCCACGATCACCGCCGTGGCAATGCACATCGGCAACAGAAGGATCGCCGGAAGGCTTGCCCACGACCAGTCCTGCATCTTGCCGTCGACCATCACCATCGTCCCGCCGAACTTGATCCCGACCCAGGCAGTGGCGAAAGCCGCGGTGTAGAGCTGGCCCTCGGCGCCTATGTTCAGAAGGCCGCAGCGGAACGCGACGGCGACCGCGAGCCCCGTGAAGATCAAAGGTGTCGCATAATGAAGCGTCTCGAAAACGCCCTTCGGGGTAATGAAGGAATTCTCGACCAGCAGCCTGAACGTGGTTATCGGATTGTCGCCGATCAGAAGGATGATGATCCCGCAGATGACGAACGCCGCGGCAACCGCGATCAGGGGATAGATGGCTTCACGGACTATCTTCATTCCCGGTTAAGTTTGCAGGACCTGCAGCGCACTCTGTTCGCGCTGTCCTTCTGGTTTTTGGATTTGAACTGAAAGATGCGGTGTAAATATAACCTTGTTAACACGTTTATGTCATCTTCTAACCCAAAAAAATAGCTCCCGGGTGGTCATTTTGTTGGCCAAATTCAGACTTGACAACTGCACACTCAGGTTTTATTATCCAAGGTGACTAAGCAATTAGTTAGTTTTCATGGAAAAACCTAAAGAAATTTTTTAGGAGGAGAACAATAATGAGCATTATCAAATATGATCCTTTTCGCGAACTCAGGAGCCTGCAAGACGAGATGAACAGGCTGTTTATGACAAACCTTCCGCGCAGCATCGTGCAAGAAGACCTTGCAACCGGCGGATGGTCGCCGAGCGTGGATATATATGAAGGCGAGAACGAGATCGTACTGGAAGCGGAACTTCCGGGAATGAACCGCGACGATTTTGAAGTTTCCATCGAGAACAACGTGATCACCCTTAAGGGAAAGCGTGAATTCCAGAAGAAAGAGGAAGGCGACAATTACCATCGCGTCGAAAGATCTTACGGCTCGTTCACACGCTCGTTCAGCTTGCCCAGGAGCGTTTCTGCCGAGAACACCACGGCCGATTTCAAGAACGGCGTTTTGACCGTTTCCCTTCCGAAGCGTGAAGAGGCCAAGTCCAGGCGCATCGAGGTCAAAGGTGACGAAGCGAACGCGAAAGCGATCGAAACTGAAGTGAAGAGCGATACCGCCAATGCCTGATACGAAGCACAAGAAAGACTCGGTCCCCGGCAGCGCCGGGACCGTCAGGTACAAACTTTCAAAGACGGGCGGGTCTACTGACCTGCCCATCTTTTTCTAAAAGAAAATGAGATTCGACAGATTTACCATCCGCGGCCAGGAGGCCGTGCAGCAGGCGATCGGCGTTGCCGAGCGGAACGAGAACCAACAGGTCGAGCCCGAACATCTCTTGATGTCGATGCTCGAACAGCAGGAGGGCGTCGTCAAACCGATCCTCGGGAAGATCGGGGCGAAGTCCGAGAATATAGTCCCCGAACTGCAGGCGGCGATCGACAAACTGCCCAAAGTTAAGGGCGGTCAGCAGTATTTCAGCACTCGGGTCAACAGTGTCTTCCAGGACGCTCAGAAGACAGCTGAAAAGATGGAGGATGAATATGTTTCCACCGAGCATCTGCTGATGACACTCGCCGCGGAAAAGGAAGGCGATTCGGGCACGATACTGCGCTCTAACGGCGTTTCCGCCGAAGATGTGCAGAAAGTTGTTGAGGAAATGCGCGGGGGTTCGCGGATAAAGGACCAGAACGCGGAAGAGAATTTCCAGTCGCTCGAGAAATACGCCCAGGACCTGACCGAGCTTGCTCGAAAAGGCAAACTCGATCCGGTGATCGGCCGCGACGATGAGATACGGCGGACGATCCAGATCCTTTCGCGAAGGCGTAAGAATAATCCCGTGCTGATCGGCGAACCGGGGGTCGGAAAGACCGCGATCGTAGAAGGTCTCGCCCAGAGGATCGTTTCCGGCGACATTCCGGAAACACTGAAAGGCAAACGCCTCGTCGCGCTCGATCTGGGTGCGATGCTCGCCGGCGCAAAATACAGGGGAGAGTTCGAGGACCGCTTGAAAGCGGTGCTCAAAGAGATCGAACGCTCTGACGGCCAGATTATCCTCTTTATCGACGAGCTGCACACGCTGGTCGGGGCGGGCGCTTCAGAGGGCGCGATCGACGCCTCGAACATGCTCAAGCCGGCACTCGCACGCGGCACCTTAAAGGCGGTCGGCGCGACGACGCTCAACGAATACCAG
>JAHEEZ010000277.1 GCA_024640445.1 Acidobacteriota bacterium
TCCTGTTTTTCTGCGTAATTCTCCTGCAAGGGAATCTTCCAGCTCATCGTCATGCTTCGCAAAAGAGGGAAGTTCGCCCGAAACGTCTCGTCGGCGTATTCCTGGTTTAAGTTGGTCAGGCGATGGCGGTAGAAACGCCCACCGTCCTTCACGCTCCGTTTGTCGTCGATCGCGACAAGCGCTTTTACAGGTACATCCACGAAACATGCGACATAACGCGCGTACGCCGACCCGAAGTTCCTCGCCTGGACGATCAGGGAGACGGCAATCCCGCCGCCTTCTTCCTCCGGCAGCCGCTTCTTCTCAATGAAGAATCGGACCGTGACATCAGGGATCTGCTCCCGGAACAGCACATCGCGGATCTCGTAGTCTTCCATCGGGACCGACTGGAAGTTAAACCGTTTGTAATATCGGTGATTGTTAGCCTGGTGTGCGGTATGGCTCTGCGGTATCTCGACGACATAAACGACGTCATTTTCGCCGGAGTCGAGCCCTACCGAGTGGATCAGGATCCCCTCTATCCTTGGCCGTATGCTGTTGATGACCTGTTCAAGCCACTCTCTCGGGAACTCCGCGCGGTCGACGGGCGTGATCTTTTCGGGAAGATGCCGGTGTTCGGGATCGCCGTATTCGCGGATGCCGTAAACAAGGGTGCCGCCCGCGGAGTTGGCCATCGCTGAAACGTCTTTCGTGATCTCGGTCTTGTGATAATCGGATCGACCGAGAGCTTCCGCCGATTTGTATTCGAGCGTCAGCGATTCCTCGATCTCGCTGTAGATGAAGTTCTGCAGTCCGCGTTCTGTCCAGTTCTTCGCCATCAAACCGCCTCAAGTTCCTTGAGTTTCTTAAGGTACGAGCAAACGGCAGCGACAAATGTCGAATGCGACCACGTGAGTGGCGAAACGGATACCGGCCCGCCCGTGTCGGGATCAAGCTGCTCGGCCATCACGCCTGAAGGGAGTGAGTTCTTCATAGCCCATTCCAGAAGTTCGATCACACCTTTAAGATCCCCCGTCTTCTTCGCCACCGCCGTCCTGTACTCGGCGAGCCACAAAGTGGAAATGAACCAGGGATTGCCGGCTCCCGATTCGGAAACTCGCATATATTGGTCTTGTTCGAACCGCGCTACTCCACCCACTTCTCCGGGAACCCAGAGCTTTTCCTCGACCGCCCGCATGGTGTTCACCACCATCTCGTCATCCGGCTCGTACACTCCGAAAAAGAAGATCCCGAAGAGCGAGGCGTCGATTGTCGGGTCCTCGGTGAAGCCGCCATTGTCCGAATGCAGGGAACGCAGAAATCTGCCGTGCTCATTGCTGTACAGATGCTTGCGCATCGCCTCTGCCATTCTGTCTGCGGCAGCGCCGTAAGCTTCCGCGCGGGCCTCTTCGTCGAAAAGCCTCGCGAAATTCGCCGCAGCCCGCAGGCCGCCGACAACCGTCGCACACGTAAATGTATGTATCCCGCGCCGGTCCTCCCACAGATTCCAGCTCGGTTTCGGAAGTCCCGTGTCCTCGTCGATAAAATCGACAAGGAATTCCGCGCACTTGGTGACCATGGGCCTGTAGATCCTGTGGGAGAATTCCAGTTCACGGAACTTGTCGTAGTGCTCCCACAGCGCCCAAAGCACGAGCGCAGTCTCGTCCTCCTGTATCGGTACCAGCTTTTCTTTCGCCGCAACGTCCCACGCGGAATGCCATCCCGAGGCGACCGTTCCGTCAGCGTTGTACTTCTGAAGGAAGTACCCGTCGTCGTGGAGTATGTGGGAACAGAATAGAAAGAAACTGCGGGTGATGTACGGGTAGCCTGCAAGGTCGAACGCATTCGCCACGAAAGCACCGTCCCGCGTCCATAGATAGCTGTAATGGTCTGTTGCGCGTTCGGTAACCGCCGAATCGTTCGCCGCCATGATCGACCCGCAATTGTCGATCTGGGTACGCGCTATGAGCAAAGACCGTTTGAAATGATCCACTATTTCGGGCGAGAGGCTCCCGAAGTCCCGATCGTTCTTGTTGACCCACACGCGCCAGAAATTTTCCGTGTGATGAAGGGCGTTCCCGGGACCGGCGGCAAGTACCGATGCATTCAGCTCGACGACCTCGTTGTGAGAACAACCGGCGGCGATCCAGTAAAAGAACTCGCCCGACTCGCCGGCCTCGATTTCAAGATTGAGCCGGATAGTCGAATCCACCGAGCCTTCCGTCTTTGCTCCATGGTGAAGTTCTCCGTCTTCAGCGTCGCGCCAGGTGCCTTCATGATCTCTAAACGCCTTTCTTCCCGTCGTGAAGCTGTCGAAGTGGGGAAGCGTATTTATCAGGAAGTACCTGTGTTTCTTGTAATGAATGAGAGACAGGCTTTCCGGATCGTAAAACGCGGTGTCACCGACCTTGTTCTCATAAATGCGAAAATCCTGGTGGAGAAAGATCCGAACCTCTTTCGCGGCGGCCGATGTGTTTCGGACGCGTACGCGGCGAATAAAGACATTCTCGTGGCTGGCTACGGTGTCGTTGCAGACGATCTCGATCCCCAATCTTTCGTTAACGAGCGTGACGTCTGTGACGAGAGACTCGGTGACGTACTTCAACGAACGTTCCCAACCGTCTTCGAAGATCCAGCTGAACTCGCCGTCAGCCCAAACGCCGAACCGGAAAGGGAAACCTTCAGTATGGTTTTCCTGACCGACGTGCGGAAAATATATGTCCCTGATCTGATATCTTTCGTCGAAAGTGACCAGCAAAGAGCCGTTGCCGACGGGGATGTCTCTCATAAAGGAAAAGCGAAAAAGTAAAAAGGCAAGAGGCGCCGATGGGATTCAGCCCGGTTCTCCACTGCCAGATCGTTACTGTGAAGTCCGCAACCGGATCATTCGCCGTTGACGGCTTTTTCGACCGCCCGGTCCAATTGGCGCTTTACGTTCTCATCGAACGACACCAACTGCTCGACAAGCTTGCCTTGCCGGTTGAACACAAGCGTTTGAGGAATGCGCGAATCTTCTCCCAGGAGCTGATAGACGAGCGAATCGTCGGGCGTCGCGATCGGATAATCTATCTTCAGCCGTTCCTTGAATGCGGGCACTTGCGGCCTGTCCTCTTCTCCGCCGACGTGAAGCCCGATGACCTGAAATCCTTTGTCGCCATATTTTGCCTGAAGTGACCGCAGATGCGGTATTTCTTCTATGCAGGGCGGGCAGTAGGTCGCCCAGAAGTCCAGCACTATTACCTTTCCCTTAAGGTCGCCGATCGTTTCCTCGTCGCCGTCGAAGACCTTCCAGCCAAGTTCCTCGGTTGGCTTGGGCGGGCCTGCGGGCACCGACGTCCTCGGCATTCTGAACGGCTCCACCGGCTCGTTCGAAATAGAGACGGGCGGCGCTGCAGGCCTGCATCCGGAGAATGCCGCGATTAGAACAAAAAGGGAAGATAATATTAGCGCTGAATTCTTGGCTGGGGATCTCATAAGGTTGATTATGTCCGGCGGAAACTTCTTGCACGAACTCCGGATCGGGTCTCTGAAAGCTCGCGACGGCGGAAAGTTCGATTTCGCTCATTTTACACGAATTCATTTTTTCTTTCATTCGTGGTATTCGTGATGCCGTGGAAAGTTACTATCCCGAAGAGGTCAGCAGAAGATCACGTTTTGCACGGCAGGCCGGAGTCCCGCTGAGTTTCGACTCGAAGGGAACCGGAGTTTCGCTGGAATGCGGTGTTTCCGTGAGGATGTTCCTTTCCTTTTCAGACGTTGAGATCTCCGAGGCAAGATTTGTATCGAACGGATGCGGGTGGGCGGTTGCCGCCGCTGATGTGATTGCCGAATGCGTTTCCGGTGCGGCGTTGAAAGATCTTCACGCCCTTGAGGGGCTGGAAAGGCGCGTTCTGTCGGAACTTGGTGAGGTGCCGGCGGGACGGCGACAGTGTATTCGGATCGGACTTGAAGCATTGCGGAAAGCGCTGGCGGATCGAAGAGCAAGCATCGCGGAGGAATGGTCGGGAGAGAAGGCTTTGATCTGCACCTGCTTCGGGATATCGGAAGAGACGATCGAGGATCTGTCGGCAGCCGGGACAGCGGCGACGGTAGAAGATGTCGGACGCCTGTGCGGAGCGGGCACCGGCTGCGGATCGTGCCAGATGCTGATTCGCGAGATCGTTGAATCGTGAATAGTAAATGGTGAATGGTGAATGGTGAGTTGTGAATGGTGAATGGTGAGTTGTGAATGGTAAATGGAGGATGGTGAATGACGGGCAAAGACCGTGGGCATCCCTGCACGCTCCATCCTTGATGGTGACAAACGACATGTGACGATGCGGGACAGTGCTCTCTCCCTCCTCACCATTCTCGATTTACGATTCACCATTCACCATTGACGATTTACCCACCGCCATTCACGAAATTGACTAACGTGCTATAATTCGAGGCTGTTAACGGACCGGAAAGTTTAGTAAGGAAGTAATTCCGGTACCTTCCGAAAATATCCGAAAAA
>JAHEEZ010000278.1 GCA_024640445.1 Acidobacteriota bacterium
TTCACTTACGGATTTGACGTAGTCGCGCACCGCTGTAAGCGCGGGATCTTCAACGGAGGGGTTTTGCGCCATGCAGGCGGTCTGCGCAAAAAGCAGCGCCACGGCCCATAAAAGCACGGATCTGAGCATCATCGGTTTATCCTCGCGTCCCCGCGGATCACCCGATCGCAGAGCGCATCTTTTCCATCGCGCCTTCAAGAATGTGATCCTCTCGCGCAATGCAGATCCGCATATGTGAATCCCATCGGTCCGAGTCGGCAAAGGCGCTCCCCGGGACACCGGCCACTCCCGCCCGTTCCATCAGCATCTCGTTGAATGCGAGCGCGTCCGTAAATTCTTCCGGTATTCGGGTCCATAGATAGAACATCGAGCCCGAATCGTAGATCGTGAATCCCAGCTCGTTGAGCGTGTCCCCGACTATCATCCGCTTTTGCTCGAATTTCTTTATCAGGCCGTCATAGTAATCCGGGTCCGCCATAAGCACTTTTGAAAGCGCCGCCTGAAGCGGCGTCGCCGGGCACACATAAATGACGTTCGCGGCTATGTTGACCGGCGCCAGAAGCTCGCCTTTTCCAAAAGCGTACCCAAGACGCCAGCCGGAGATGTTCCACGACTTCGAGAACGAGTTGACGGTGATCGTCCGGTCCCACATGCCGTCGAGACTCGCGATAGGTATATGCGGATTCTCCCCGACCACATAGTGTTCGTAGACTTCGTCCGAGATCACCATCAGGTCGAGTTCCTGGCATACTTCGGCTATGTCCTGAAGCTCCCGACGGGTCATCACCTTGCCGCTTGGATTTGCCGGTGTACACACGATAATGGCCTTAAGCGGATACTCGGAACGGCTGATCAACTCTTTGCAGCGAGCGAGAAGTGCGTCCTTCTCGAACTTTAGATCGTCGTCGAGTTCGAAGGTCTCGGTCTTGCCGCCGAATTCCTCAAGGATGCGCCTGTGGTAAGGATAGTAAGGCTCGAACACCAAAGCGGACCTGTTGCGCAGGTAACTTTGGGCGATCCCGATCAGCGCTCCCGTCCCTCCGTTCGTGATCATCAGTTCGAACGGCCGGGCCTCAGGGTCGACTTTGATCGAGTTGTAACGCCTTATCTTTTCGGCCACCGCCGTTCTCAAATTCGCGTCGCCCTCGCTTCCTCCGTAATGGTTCCGGCTTGCCGCGATAACGTCATACGCTTCTTTCGCAAGCGTCGGGTCGATAGGCAATTCTGACTGTCCCTGGACCAGATTTCCGTCACGCGGCACCAACCGCGTGATCGCACGGATATCCGGCTTCACTTTCTTAACTTTCGTTTCGGTCATAGAAACAAAATAGCAGTTTTCATCCCCTTTTCCCATCTCCGAAGGGGAAAAATTGGAGGACTTCGGGTGTCGGGAAAGGCTTCAGCCGACCGTCGTATCTGATAGAATCCCGGTATGCAACACGGGAGCGGATCAAAGCCTCCGGCACTCAAACCGGGGCTTTTTGGCGGCCACTTTTTCAGGTACAGGAAGCGGCCAACCGAATTCCTTCGCGAACTAGCGTCGCTGGGCGATGTCACGTTTATGCGGTTGTTCGGACGGCCAGCTTTCCTTCTCAATCACCCCGACCTGGTGCGCGACCTGCTGGTGACGAGCAATTCCAAATTCGTCAAAGGCCGCGCACTTCAGCGTGCGAAGATACTTTTGGGTGAAGGGCTTCTGACAAGCGAGGGCGATCATCACCTTCGCCAAAGGCGAATGATCCAGCCCGCGTTCCACAAGGAGCGGATAGAGGGCTATGCCGAAACGATGATCGACGAGAGCTTGCAAACAAGGGACAAATGGAACGACGGCGATTCTCTGGATATCGACAAAGAGATGATGCGCCTGACCCTTCGCATTGTCGCCAGGACTTTGTTCAGCGCAAACGTCGAGAGCAAGACGGACGAGATCGGGGCGGCGATGACCGACCTGAACGAGCTGTTCGACTTTCTCGTCATCCCTTTCTCCGAATATCTTGAAAGACTGCCGCTTCCGCAGGTCCGTCGATGCCGAAGGGCCGAGGCGACGCTCGACCGGATAATTTACGGGATCATCGAGGAACGTCGAATTCACCTCTCGGACGAAGGCGATCTGCTTTCGATGCTCATGTTGGCGCGCGACGAAGAAGACGGCGGCAAAATGACGGACAAGCAGGTACGCGACGAGGCTCTGACCCTGTTCCTCGCCGGGCACGAAACGACTGCGAACGCGCTCACCTTCACCTGGTACCTCTTGTCGCAAAATCCCGAAGCGGAGCGCAGGCTTCACGAGGAGTTGGACTCGGTCCTGGGCGACGATACTCCCGCATTCAGCAACCTTCGGGACCTGAAGTACACCGAAGCGGTATTCGCAGAGTCAATGCGCCTCTACCCGCCGGCGTGGGCGATCGGGCGGCTTTCGCTCGAAGATCATAACTTCGGAGGTTACGAGGTCCCTAAAGGCTCGCTCGTTCTTACAAGCCCGTTCGTGATGCACCGCGATGAGCGGTTCTGGAAGGACCCGGAGGAATTCAGGCCGGAGCGGTGGCAGGAGAGAAGCGTAAAGGAGGCGGGGCAGAAGTTCATCTATTTTCCGTTCAGCCGCGGGGTCCGGAGCTGCATCGGAGAGGGCTTCGCCTGGACCGAAGGGATCCTTCTGATCGCCGCGCTCGCCAAGAGATGGCGTCTCAGGCTTGGCAAAGGCCAGAAGCTCGGCCTGAAACCGTTGATAACGTTGAGACCAAAATACGGAATGCGGATGATCGCCGAGAAGAGGTGAGGTCCGAAAAGGAGGTTGCGATGAGACAGAGAGTGAAGGGTCTTCTGCTTTTGTTGATCTCCGTCTCAATTCTGCTCGCGGCGTTCTCGTCCATCACCTTCGCCCAGGACGAATACCTTCCGCCAGACGATCTGGATATCGAAGAGATCACCCAGATGGTCGGGAGAGTCAAGTTCTATGCGGGCCAATGTACGAGATACAAGTGCCCCAAACTCGACTGCAATTCCGCCAGTGAGATCCACAGGAAACTGTACTTGTTGAGAAGGGAAACTCAGCTTTACGCTTTTTGGATCTCGAAGACGCCGGATTATCAGCGGGTCGAAAGAGCAAAGGCCCGATACGCAAAGGTGACGGTTCTTTTTCGCCTGCTGAATGCGTTGCTTCGGCAGGGCGGCGCCCGCGTCGACGAATTGCTCTGGCAGGACGACGTGCGCAGCCCGGTAGTAGCCAGTTTCGCGAATTGCCTCCTCAAATTAACACCCGCTTGCGGAGACTTGTTGAAAGATCCGGAAAGGGAAGAATTTACCGCTATTTTCTTGATGAGCAATCCGGAATTTGCGAGGGAAAAGGTCGATGTATTTAAGTACCGGCACCTTTTAGATTATGAACAGGTGAAGTTCACGAGCAGCGGTGAGCCTTCGGAAGGAACTGCCAACCATCCGGAAGCATGGCGGGCAGGAGTTGAAAACTATCTACGGAAGTTGAGAAAAGACAGTTTGTTTCTCGCTACGTTTCCAATTCTCGAAACTGACGAACTTTGGGTTGAACTCGAACGGCGATACTTTCTTCCGAAAGAAAAGATAGAGGTCCGTTACTCTACGACAAGTTGCTGTTCTGAGACTCTCAAACTCACTGTCGTCTCTGGTGATCGAACGATCTCGTATTTGACTCTTAAGCCCGACAGGTCCAAGTGGCATTACGAACGCCGCGAACCTGAGACGGCGGCCATCGCCGCACCCGAGACAGCAGGCGAATACGAGCTGAGGTTATTCGATCCTGAGAAGCCCAACGACTTTGTGTATACCCAATTTGAAGTCCAGGCACCTGCACCCGGACCGGAGCTCTTCGGCAGGTGGAGGACCGATGACGGCCTGGAAGTGCTCATCAACCGGGACGGCGACCGGTTTGTGGGGAACATCACGGCATTGGGCAAGATCAATGAGCTGGACTATGAATTGGATTTCAAACCCGGCGAATTGATCTGGAGAAATGTAAGCCTGGACAGCATTCTTGATGACGGTAGAGGGAAATACAAAGCCGAATGCTTCATACCGAAGAAACCCGATCCTTTCCAGAATCGCATACCGCCGGAATGGAGACAGACCGTTGAAGAATGGTTCAGTTTTGAATTCACGATGGATTCGAGCGATTCGATTCTGCTAGACAGGTCCAGCTGTCTCGTTTCACCCGAACAGCTCAAGGGCTTCGTAAGGCTCTGGAGAGTCCAGCGAACGCCGAAGACCAATACCTCAGAGAATTCGAAGAACAGGTGGCCGAGGAGAATCTTTCGTCATCTCGCCCGCGCCTGGCCGCCCGATTAAACTCCACTTTGCTTCGTGTTACACTCCCTCCACTACTTAAGGAGAATCTATGTCAACTATTACAGAGATCGCGCCGGACGTTTTTCGCATTTCCAATTTCTTTCCTGATTTCAA
>JAHEEZ010000279.1 GCA_024640445.1 Acidobacteriota bacterium
TTCGGAATATCGACTCGGTACAGAGATGGTCCGCGAACCTGATTCTCCTTACGATCGTCGGTTGCATATGGCTTGCTGTTGGCGTCTTCGTGCTTTTCAAGCAGGGAAGCCGTTCCCCGTTCGTACTTCATTTCGCGACCGTTTGCCTGGCTGCTTTCGTGTTTCATTCCTACCATGCACTCGGCCTGGGAGAGGATTTCGATCTTGGGGTCCAGTTGCTCGATAATTTCGCATTTGCCTTCTTTGCGCCATTATTCTTGCATTTTTGTCTAAGGTATCCGGTCAGGAGCGAGGTCTTCGAGAGCGAGAAGTGGAAGACGCTTGTGCTGTATGTCCCCGCTACGCTCATCTCAATCTGCTATCTCGTTGTCGCGCTTGCGTATCACGTAATTCCCAGCAAAGCAGTTTCAGATGCCTTTTTCGATTTCATAATACGGAACGACCTTGTTTCGGTATTGTCCTCGGCAAACTTCTACCATTTCGTCTCGGGTGTTTCACTGGGAGCCGGCATTCTCTGCTGGCGGTTCTTCAAGAACCGGAAGCCTATGGTGAGGCAAAGGTTGAAATGGGCGATGTGGGGAACCATTGTAGCGATCGTGCCGATCATTCTGTTCCAGGCGGCGAAACGATTTGTTTACCTTTCCGATGACAGCCTGACGGCATCAATGACGATCCTGCCGCTTGCGCTGATCCCTTTGAGTTTCGGTCATTCTGTAGTGCGTTACAGGCTCATGGATGTCGATGTTGTGATGCGGCGGGCCCTGGTATATGCGCTCACAACCGTCACGATAGCGATGATGATCGGCGCCGTCGCGCTCGGACTCGTTTTTCTGGCGATCGGCAACAACCTTTCAAATACTGAGATCGCGCTTCGAGGCGTGATCGCAGTGGTCGCGATGGGCGCCATCGTCTTGTTGTCCGAACCCCTCAAGAACTTTCTGCAGGAGCGTGCGGAACGGTATTTTTACGGAGAGAAGTACGATCTCAGGCGCGGACTTCTCGATTTCGGGAAGACGCTTTCCGCCAGCACCGCACTCCCGCCGCTTCTGGATGGCCTGAGCGTCCGACTTCAGCAGGTGCTTGATGTTGAAAAGGTCGCGGTATTTATCGAGGACCAGGGTGCTGAAGAAAGCTATCGGATCGCGAAGTCCATCGGGCTGAGCGACGATTACAGGATCCCTTCTGACTTTAAGCACATGATTCGCCAAAAATCGGCGAAGAAGGGCATAGTCAGAGCGGATGAGTTCGCGTTTCTCGAAGGTGAGACAGCGGTTGATGCGGTTTCTGACCTGAACGGAAATGGCAATGGAAATGGACACGGGCATGCGGTCGCGATGGTGCGCCAGGAACTTCACTACTATGTGCCCTGTGTTGTACGCGGAAGGATGGTCGCTGTGATCGGACTTGGAAGAGCGTGCGACGGCTCCTTGCTCTCTTCCGAGGACATAGGCATTATCCAAACCGTGTCAGGGTATGTTGCAGTCGCCATCGAGAACAGCCTCCTTTACCAAGAGCAGGAGACGCGCGCTACTGAGTTGGCGCTTCTGAAGGACTTTAACGAATCGATCGTGGAGTCGGTCAACGTAGGCCTCATAGCGGTCGATGAGAACGGACTGATCACAAGATGCAACACTTCGTTCGAAGATATGTTCGGTTTCAGCCGCGATGAGGCGGTCGGCAGATCGACTAGAGAGGTCTTTGAGCCGACATTCGCCGGCGGACTTGATAGCCTACTTGGAAAATCCAGCTGGCATCTTACCGAGATCCGGAACGCGTACAAGCTTGAGACGGTAAGACCCGACGGAGAAGCGCTCATACTGAATGTTGCGATCGCGCCTCTGCGTTCTCCTGATAAACGTCAAAAAGGGGCCATAGTCGTTCTTGAGAATGTGACCTCAAGGGTGAAACTCGAAGAAGGCCTTCAGCAGAACGAGAAGCTCTCCAGCATTGGACTTCTCGCAGCCGGTGTCGCTCACGAGGTGAATACTCCTTTGACGGGTGTCTCCAGCTACACACAGATGCTGCTCGGGATGATCCCCGAATCTGACCCCAAGCACGAATTGTTGAAAAAGGTACACAAACAAACCGAACGTGCCACAAACATAGTGGGAAATTTGCTTAACTTCTCGCGCGCGGGTGGAGCGGGCGAGTTTTCCGATGTCGATGTGAACAAACTCTTGGACGACACGCTTCAATTGCTCGAACCGCAGATGAGGAGTTCAAACATCGAGATCAAAAAACGTTACGGAGTGGATGTGCCGGTGATCCACGGCAATCCCGGAAAACTTCAGCAGGTATTCACTAACATAATTATCAACGCCCAGGATGCCATCCTCAACGCCGGGTCGATCATACTTGAGACCACCTATGACGGAGAGTCTTCCGTGACAGTTCAAATAGCCGATGACGGCATGGGGATCGACGACAAAGACCTTTCAAAGATATATGACCCGTTCTTTACGACTAAAGGCGTAGGGAGTGGTACCGGTTTGGGAATGGCGGTCTCATACGGAATTGTCCAGGAACATTCCGGTACTATCGACGTCGAGAGCGAGAAAGGCGTAGGCACTTCCTTTAGAATCGTTTTCCCAGTCCTTCGAGACCGCAAGCGAAAGATCGCCAGTTAAGATTCGGGTCCCCTCCGTTTTCCATCTTCAGTTTTCAAATCAAGTCATTCAAATGGTTGGTCGCGCCTTATGCACGAATCCGTGAGTTTCAACGGTACGCTTGTTTCTCCCGAAAGCACGTTTCTAGGCGCCATCTCTTGCGCGGCGCTCTATGGGAAAGGAGTGTTTACAACCATGCGGGTTGTAAATGGCGAACCGTTCCTTTGGGATAAACATTGGAAAAGGCTCTCTAATGACGCTCGAAAGCTCGGGATCGAGACGGCGCAGATCTTAGAATCCGGAGCATTGTCAGCCCTTCAGGACATCATCTCTGGAAATGAGGTCATTCAAGGAAAAGCACGTCTGACCGTTTTTGACGGAAGCGCTTCTCCTCTCTGGCCATCGAAGGTCTCCGGAGGATCCTCAATACTGATACAGACCGGCGATCTCCCTTCATTAGCGGGGGCACTGCGTGTTGGCGTTTCGCCCTATCGGATCAATCCGGACTCGCCGCTGTCAGGAGTCAAGTCGTGTAATTATCTTGAGCCGGTGCTGGCGCTGGAGAGTGCGCGTGCAAATGGATTTGGAGAAGCAATCAGACTGAATAATGACGGCGCCGTTACCTCAGGCTGTGTATCCAACGTCTTTTGGAGGTCCCGCGAATCAGGCCAACTCCGTACACCGTCCGAATCAACGGGATGTCTGCCCGGCACGACACGAGAATTCATCCTGGAAAATTTGAGAGCGGCAGAGGTCGTGTGTGACTATCCGGAGTTCCTTGCGGACGCTGATAGAGTCTTTTTGACCTCATCCGTGAAAGGGGTCCAATCAGTACACTTTCTGGAAGGTATCGGTGAATTGGGGTTCGATGACGATGAGATGATTCAGTTGATATCTGGCGCCTTCGGAGACTGAACTGCGATCAGTTCGCTGTAGAGTTCTTCCGTAGCGGAGACCATCTTTTCCAGGGAGAACCCAGAGACCGCTCGTTTGTGCGCCTCTGCGCCCAGACGTTTCGACAATTGCACATCGCCGAGCACCGATTTGACCGCACGCGCGATTGCAACCGGATCTTTCGGATCGACCAAAATTCCCGATCTTCCATCTTCAATCAACTCACATGCGCCCGCCGTGGAGGTGGCCACAACCGGTTTCGATGAGGCCATCGCTTCAAGTATTGCGAGACCGAAACTCTCGGAGTGCGAGGCCGATACAAATACTTCAGCCGCCCGTAGCAGCGGCGCCGTGTCGTCAAGCCAGTCAAGGAAAATGAACCTGTCTTCGAGGCCGAACACGCTTACCAGCCGCCGCAGCCGCCGTTTGAACTGCCCTTGAGCAGAACTATCCTTTCCGACAGACATAAAGTACGCATGCGGGTCTTCCTTAGCGATCTCGGCAGCGGCGAGAACAAACTCCTCTTGTCCCTTGAGAGGTTTCAACTCTCCCACCGTTGCGACGATCCTAGCATCTGAAGGAATTCCGTAATTCTCGCGGAATTGAGAGTTGGAATTGGCGGCTTCATATCTCCCGAACCTCTCCATCCCGATTCCGTTCGGGATCGACACGATCTTGTTTTCCGGAAAAATCCTGCGGAGGTTTGGCTCGACCCCTGAAGAAACCGCGATGACCCTCGCGGCATTTCTCAGCAGATATCTGTTGATTTGTGACATAGGAAAGAGAACGTGGCGTGTCAGCACCAACCTCGATCGTCCGGCAATTCGCGCGGCGAATGCTGCCGGAGCGTAGTCACGCGCCATATGAGCGTGGACGATGTCGGGCTTTAATTGACGGATCAGACGGGATAGCCGAAATGCCGCCAACAT
>JAHEEZ010000280.1 GCA_024640445.1 Acidobacteriota bacterium
GTATAGGTTGAGGGTGACGATAACGTCGAATACCTCCGGCGAGGTCGCTAGCCGCGCCGAACCGATGTCGATGATCTGGTGATCGCTCTGGATCTCGGGATAGTCGGCGGCGATTTCTTCGAAGACCTGACGGAAAAGGCCGTCGGTCAGCTTCATGATGTTGTCCTTCGTCATACACGTGACCTTCCGGCGGCCGTACGCGCTCGCGTATGCGAAAGCGTAGCGGATGATGTTCTCACAGCCGGGGCGAGTGATGAGCTTCAGCACCTGCGTGACCTCTGGCGTCTGACGGTGCTCGATCCCGGCATAAAGATCTTCCTCGTTCTCGCGGATGATAACCAGGTTCATTCCGGGGTGCATTGAAGCGACAAACGGCGTGTAAGCCTTGCAGGGCCTGACATTTGCGAAGAGGTTAAACGACTTCCGGATCGTCACGTTCACGCTTTTGAACCCTTTTCCCTGCGGAGTCGTGATCGGAGCTTTCAGAAGAACCCCGCTCTCGCGCATAAGGTCCCATCCTTCGGTCGGAAATCCCGATGTGAAGCCCTGTTCATAGGCCGCCTGTCCTACGGTAATGAATTTGTATTCGAGCGGCGCATCCGCCGCCTCAAGTATCTCAAGCGTCGAGTCCATTATCTCGGGACCGATACCGTCCCCTCTAGCCACTACGATCTGCCTCTTATCCATCTATGAATGCCCCCTATTTTTGATAACCAAATGTTAAAGAAAATGTCGACGTGCATTGTTCAGAAATTACGTCACCGGCAAAAGGGCTATTTTACAAGTTGGGAAAGGGAGGGACAAACGGAGGGAGTCTGTCGAGTCTGTCGGGTCTGTCGGGTCACGTAGGGGCAGGACCTGTGCCTGCCCAAAGCGCCGTCAGGCTCGAAGAATTCCAAGGGGCCGCTTAAAGCAAGGGCTTCGCCCTGCACGTCAGCGCACAGCGCTGATCTGAACTTTCATTCTCAGAAGGCAGTATGTTGCGGCTGTGCCGCAGTGATGTGCGGAAAGGCTTGCCTTTCCGTCGCTGGCACGAAACTGATATGGCGCGGGCTGAGCCCGCGCCATATGTCGTGGAGACCACCCTGCGGTAAGCCAGAGGCTTACCGCACATCGGGGCGGCAAAGCCGCTCTTCAATCAACATTGGCCACTGTTTTCCACTTCAACACCCCGACCTTCACAAGATCGTCAATATACCTGTCGACGACCTCCTGTCTAATCGGTCCAAACTCGGCAGAGAGGGCCGCTCTGATCTGCATCGTGGGCCGTTTTCCGTCCACGAAATTTGCAAGCTCGAACTTCGCGTCACCCGAAAGCCGGTTTCCCGGCTGTCGGTACCAGGCCGCATCTGCTTCCGAGAGCTTACTTTCCGGCAAGCCAAAATCAAGCGGGCCTCGCGTGGTTCTAACCGGTATTCGGCCTATATCCCCCACCGACTGGATCGACCCTCCCATCGTGTATCCTAAAGATCTGCTTTCCTCTCGCAACATCGCAAGATGTGACTCGAACTGCCTCTTGAGTTCCGACTGCAACGATTCCACGGCCTTAGTGATGCCTGACTGACTGTTGAAGTTCAAAACGGAGCGCACGGTTTCAGTCTCATTTTTCCAGCAAAAATAAAGCAGACTCTCCGCTTCGACGAAATCTTCCAACCCCCTTCCGGTTTGTCGTTTCAACAACGCCCTCGCCTGCATCATCCCCTCTCCAAGCCTCTTCGAACTGTTCGCGTACGCCAGGAACGCCAGGTCTTTCGCCTGTTCCTCCGTCAGATTCGCGAGGTAAAGAAACGCCGCCGCCGCGATGATCTCGCTGCGTTCGAGCTCAACAGGATCGACCTTGTCCGGAGTGTCCTCCGATGTGTGGTGCGTGTAGTCCGGATCGTGACCGAACATCATTCCCGGGATCTTGCGGTCGATGAACATCATATGGTCGCTGCCGCCCGAATACGGGGTGATCCGGTAGTTCATTTCCGAAAGGCTTCCGCGCGGCGTCCTTATGTTCATCTCCGACACCATAAACGCCATCTCCGCCACAACGTCGTTGAAAACCGACGGGATGGAATCCGGCGTCCTGGTCATGATGAGCTTCGAATGAAGAAGCTCCAGGTTCTCGCCAACCATGTCCATATTGATATTCGCGAGGTATTTGCCGCCAAGTTCAACCCCGACCATCTCCGGGTGCTTGTCGATGTAGGCCATGGTCCCGTACCACTCGGGAACCCATAAGAACCTGATCGTGCGTTTCGGCCGCGGCATTCTCCCGGAATTGATGAGTTCGTTCATCGTGCGGGCGATATCCAGAAGAGCCGCCGAGCCGCTGGCGTTGTCGTTGGCGGATTCTTTCGGATGGTCAAGGTGCGCGCTGAACACGAGTTCCTCGTCCGGTTTCTCGGAACCGCGAATGACGGCGACGGGAACGTCCATGAAATACGGCTCGAGTCCGATCCCTTTTGCCTCGGCTTTGACGACTACGGAGACGCCCGACTCAAGCAATTCACGCAGTTTCGTTCCCTGCCTCTTCGTCAGATTGAACCCGAACGTCGTCCTGTCGAGCTCATCGCTCTTCGGCCACATACCCGTGTAAGCGAGCATATCCGGATACTGCTTGGCCCGATCGTCGTCGAGATAGCAGACCACCGCTTTCGCTCCGTATTTCAGGACCGCCAGGCGGTGCACGTTCCCGCCGTAACCCGTCGCGAGTACGATCTTTCCTTTCACGTCCTTTCCTTCGTAATCGCGGTCGCTCATTCCCGATCCGACAAAAACCAGCTCGCCGGTGGCAGATCCCGCGTTCGAGTAGGTCATAAGGCTCATCGGTATTTCCGGATAGCCGACGATCCTTTCTTCGTACGGTTCGATCATACGAAGCTCCGCCCAGTCCATATCGAACCCCGAAGGCGACTGCCATGTCTGGTATTCGATCTTCCCGTCCGAGGGAAACGATTCGATCCAGGCTTCCTTATCGGAGAGGCCGAATTTCCTGAGCTGCGAGAGCACGTAGTTGGCCGCATCTCGATACTGGCGCGAGCCCTGCACGCGGCTGGATCTTGTGATCTGAATAACGTACTCCTTCGCGAGTTCGCCGCTGAGCGACTCGTGCAAAAGGTCCCGCATTTTCGGGTCGAGAAGCCGGCCCTGGGCGAACAGGGATGATGCAAAGAGCCCGATCAAGGCGAGAAGTACGATTGTCTTTTTCATTGTGTTGCTCTTCCGTCGGATAGAATTTCAACTCAAAGGCAGCGAAGACCTCTGCAAGCTATCTTGCGGCTCCGCCGCCGTGTTGTGCGGAAAGGCTTGCCTTTCCGGCCGGCTCCTTATGATAACCCCCGGGGGCTGAGCCCCAGGAAAAGAATAGGATTGAGTCTTCCGCTCGGTAAGCCCGAGGCTTACCGCACATCGTAGCGGCAAAGCCGCAATCTGCAACAAATTCCAACCTATTCACTCCCCTTCGCTCTCGCCTCCGGCTTGCCCTCTCTGTGGTTGAGATAATGCCTCTGGGTCGGGTATGCGAAATCTATGTCGCTCCGCTTGCCAAACGCGCGAAGCACGTCTTCCCAAATGTTCTGTTCGCTCCCGCGTCGCCGCCTGGGATTGCAAAGGTATCGGACGGTCAGCATCACTCCGCTGTCCTTCACCGAAGTGTAGACGATCGGTGTGAACTTGTTGATGATGATCAATTTCGTGCTCGCCGCACGTTTGACCTGTTCCGCCGCCGCACCGGATGGTTCGTCGCCGTATTTCACCGCGATCTCACCGAGTATTTCCTTTGCCTTTTCCCAGTTGCTCTCAAACGTAACCAGCACGCCTATCTCGTTCCATATGTACTCGAAGCCTTCGGTGTAGTTCGCCAGAGGTTCCGAGAAGACTTTCCCGTTCGGAATGTGTATTACACGTCCCGTGCTTTGCTCGGCGTCGACCCAGTTGCCTATCTCCATCAGGGTGAACATGAAGATCCTCTGGTCGATGACGTCACCCTTTACGTCTCCTATCTGGACCCGATCACCAACAGTGAACGGCCTTCGCCACATTATGAAAACCCAGCCTGCAAGATTGACGAGAGGCACCTGGAGCGCGATCGCGAGACCGGCGGATACCAGCCCAAGATAAGTGGAAAGCGACTGAAATCCCCTGAACCAGATGCTGCCGACGATAAAGACCGAGATTACAAAGGTAAGATACGCTGTCGTTTTGCGCCATCGGTAACGGACACCGATGCTTTTGGAATTTCGGCGGACAATGAAGAGAAGGATCCTGCGCAAAAGTATCAGCACAAGGACTGCCGCCAGGGACGAGACTATTCTCGTCTGCACTTCCGGGCTAAACCCGAAGACTTCGGTGATCCATGTGGTTACGCTTTGCATAACAGCCAGACTGTTCCTTTTTCAGACCGATGATAGCAGTATTCTCCGCCTAGGTACCCCGAGGCA
>JAHEEZ010000281.1 GCA_024640445.1 Acidobacteriota bacterium
TTGATCGCCGCAATTGGCGATGAATTATTTTGTTGGTGGTCATTCACTGCTTCGAATACATACACCAGCTACCTATTATTAATTCTCAACCAAAAATTGCTTTTCATTGATCGATGAGCACTGGCCATTGATCATTGTCCTTTGCCCGCCAACTCTTCAATGATGTCCACCGCCGCCTTCGCCGCGTCTCTTCTGGCAAGTCTTCTTGCCGCCTCGCCCATCCTTCTGAGCGTTTCCCCGGAACCCACAAGCTCTTTTATTTCTTCGGCAAGTCTTCTGCCGTCAAGGTCCTTCTGCAAGACCATTCTCGCAGCTCCGGCATCCTGCATCGCCTCTGCGTTCTTCCGCTGATGGTCGTCTGCGGCTGTCGGAAGAGGGACCATTATCGCCGCCCTGCCAGAGGCTTCCAGCTCGGCGCACGTCGTCGCGCCCGCCCGCGATATGACCAGATCGGCCTTGCGGAACTCGTCCACCATTTCCGAAATATATTCGGTTGCGCGCGCGTTGCTCCAGCCGGCCGCCTCGTACGCCGCTCTCACCGACTCAAGATCGTGAACACCGGTCTGGTGAACGATACGGATCCGGTCTTTCAGTTCAGCGAGAAAAGGCAGGGCATCGATCATCGCGTTGTTGATCCCGCGGGCGCCCTGCGAACCCCCGAAGAGAAGTATGTTTACTTCGCCAGAATCGGTTGCGGGCTCGATATCAAAAAACTCTTTTCGGACCGGATTGCCGATCACAACCCCTTTCTTTCCGAAATGCGGCATTGCCTCTTCAAACGCAAGGGCTGCCTTAGTGACGAACGGAGCGAGCTGGCGGTTCGTGAAACCCGGCAGCGCGTTCGAATCCATCAACATAGTCGGTTTCCGCATAATGCTCGCCATCAAAAGCACGGGTCCTGAAACGTATCCCCCGGCACCCACCGCGACATCGGGTCTGAATCTCCTGATCAATCGAGAAGCATCCCAGAAACTTTTCGGCAGGATCAGGAGGCCTTTGACCTTGCCTGCGATCCCGACGCTTTTCAGACCGGAACTGCTGATCGTTTCGATCGGATAGCCGTTCTCCGGGACTATCTTTGTCTCCAGACCGCCGTGCGCTCCCACAAAGAGCACCTCGTTGCCGCCCCTGGAGGTTATCTCCCTTGCGACCGCGATTCCCGGATAGATATGTCCGCCGGTCCCGCCGGCGGCGATCAGAACTCGCATATCAATTAGCGTCCGGCGGCGGACCGATCAGCCCCCATCTTCACTTTCGATCCGGCGCGGACGGGCTTCTTTCTTGCTGCTTTCTTCTTGCTCCGCTCCGCCCTCGGCGTCCGCGTTGCGTGAAGGCCGTTTTCGAAAGAAAGGAATCCCGCGTACTGCGAGATGTTGAGCAGCAGCCCCACCGAGAACAAGGTCACAAGGATCGAAGAACCCCCGTAAGAAATGAACGGCAGGGGGATCCCCTTCGCGGGAAGGATCGAAATGACGACGCTCATGTTAAAGAGCGCCTGGACGATGATCCCCGTGATCAGGCCTATGCCAAGAAGCATTCCGAATCTGTCGGGCGCCAGCAAAGCCGCCCTTGCGCCGCGCCAAAGCAAAAGACCGAAGGCGATCAGGACCGCCAGCGTACCAAATAGACCCAGTTCCTCTCCGACAACCGCGAAAATGAAATCCGAATACGGATACGGAAGGTAGAACAGTTTCTGCTGGCCGCGCGCAAATCCTTCGCCGAGCACCCCGCCGGAGCCGATCGCGTATAGAGACTGGACCACCTGGTAACCGGACGTGTCCGACTTTTGAAAAGGGTCCATAAAGGCCATAAGCCTTTCGAGCCTCCACGGAGCCAGGATCAGTGCCGCGGCGCCGATCGCCGCCAGGCCGACACTTACCGCCGCGACGTGGAGGATCTTAGCGCCCCCCGCGAAATAAACACTGACAAAGACCGCGCAAAGAACGATCACCGTGCCGAGATCAGGCTCGAGAAATATGAGGCCCCCGAGGAGGCCGAGCACGGCCACGCAAGGCAGAACCGTTTCCCTGATGCTTCCGACTGCGCCTTCCTTCTTTGTAAGAAAGTACGCAAGGAATACCGGCAGGGTGATCTTTGCCAGTTCCGACGGCTGAATCGAAAGACCCCCCACCCTTATCCAACGCCGGGCGCCGTTTATCGGCGGAAAAGCATAGACGGCGAGAAGAAGGACCGCCGTGAAGCCGAGGAGTCCGTACACTATCCAGGGACTCAGAAGCCGCTTGTAATCGACCCGCGTCGCGGCGAGCATTATGGCGAGTCCGACGACCGTGAATCCGAACTGCTTGTAAAAATACGCAAACTGCGTTTCGCCGCCGGTCTCCTTGAGCGAGATCATCGCCGACGCGCTGTAGACCATAACGGAGCCAAAAAGCGCGAGGATCGACGTGATCGCGAGCAGAAACCAGTCAATACGCAGTTTGTTCGCCATAATCCTTTCTTCAGTTCCCGGAAACGCCTTTCTGATTCCCGGCCGCGTTCTCTTTCGGTTCTTCGTTCTCTTCAACGAGCGCGGCGACTTCCTGTTTGAAAACGGAGCCCCTATGCTCAAAGCTGTCGAACATGTCAAAACTCGCGCATGCGGGGGCGAGCAAAACCACATCTCCCTCGCGGGCCGCAGCAAATCCCTGCTTCACTGCCTCGGCCATCGATCCGGCGCGGACGGTCTCTGCATATCCGCCCAACTGACGGTCAATGTTCTCGGCGTCTTCGCCGATCAGAACCAGCTTCCTCACACGGCTTTCGACAAGGTCTCTTAGCGGATCATAGGGGGCGTTCTTGCCGAGCCCTCCAAGGATCAGCACTATCCCGCCTTCCATATCACCGGCAAGCGCTTCCAGCGCTTTTAGCGTCGCGTCCACCGAAGTGGCCTTCGAATCGTTGTAAAAACCGACCCTCCGGATCTCGGCGACGAATTCAAGCCGGTGCTCGACCGCGTTGAAATTCCTGACCGTCTCCCTGATCGATTCCGGATCTGCGCCGCAGGCCAGGCCGGCCGCGAATGCAGCTAACACGTTCTCAACATTGTGGAGGCCCCGCAGCTTCATCTCGTTTCTGAGCCCGAGCACCTTTTCGCTGTTTCCGGCTCTTGAGATCAGTCCGTCGCCTCGCAGGAAGAGGCCTTCGTCCAGTTCCTTCGCCGTGGAAAAAAGAACGACGTGAGCTTTAAGACCGGCCGCCCACGATGCCGTGATCTCGTTGTCGGCGTTCAGTATCGCGACATCTTCCGCAGTCTGGTTCCTGAACAGCCTGTGCTTTGCGGCGGCATAGTCGGTAAAGAGGTCGTACCGGTCCATGTGGTTCGGAGTCACGTTCAGACACATTCCGACGTTCGGCCTCAGATCGACGATCGTTTCAAGCTGAAAGCTCGAAAGTTCTGCCACCGTCCAGCCTTCTTCGACCGAAGCTTCCGCCAGGGAAAGAAGCGGGACGCCGATGTTGCCGCCGACCTGCGATACGATCCCCGCGTCTTTCAGGATCGCCCCGACCAGGCTTGTGGTTGTCGTCTTTCCGTTCGAACCTGTGATGCCGACAAGCCTTCCCTTCAGGAACCTGTATGCCAGCTCGACCTCGCCAATAACCTCGCCGTCCTTTCGGTCCACATACCGCGCAGGAACGACACCGGTCGGGACCCCGGGGCTGATGACCACCAGGTCTATCTGGTCCAGGAGCCACGAAGGCAGATCTCCCCCGATCAGCCCGACGCCAAACTTCTCTTTCAAAGACCTTGCTGCGTCACTCCATTCCGCGACCGGCTTTCTGTCGTGGAGGGCGACGACCGCGCCTTTCTCCGCAAGAAAAGCAGCCGACGCCTGGCCGGACCTGCCGGCGCCGAGGACGAGTGCTTTTCTGCCTTCTATCTTCATTTCACAAAGGGCGGCTCAGCCCTGAAAATCACTTATCTCAGCTTCAGCGTCGAGAGGCTGAGCAGCGCGAACAGAATCGCGATGATCACAAAACGGAACACGATCTTCGGTTCCTTCCACCCCACGTACTCGAAGTGGTGATGGAGCGGCGACATCTTGAATATCCTGGTCCCCGGCTTTCCGCCGCGCTTAGTCAGCTTGAAGACCGAAACCTGAAGCATCACTGAAAGCGCTTCAATTATGAAAACTCCGCCGATAAACGGGAGCATGAACTCCTGCTTGGTCAGGATCGCGACGCACCCGAGCGCGCCGCCTATCGCAAGCGACCCGACGTCGCCCATGAACACTTCCGCCTTCGGCGCATTGAACCATAGGAATCCGAGGCTCGCACCCACCATCGCCCCGCAGAAAACAGTTAGTTCCGCGGCTTCCGGCTTGTGCGTGATGTCAAGATACTCCGCCCAGCGCCTGTCGCTGGCGACGTATGTCAGTGCCGTCAGCGCCGACATCGCGATAAACGTCACGCTGATCGCGAGACCGTC
>JAHEEZ010000282.1 GCA_024640445.1 Acidobacteriota bacterium
GCATCTCTTCATATCAAGCGATCAGGGTGCGAAATAGAGTGATGAGTGCTGAGAAAATTGAAAATTCAAAATTGATAGTTGAGAATTGAGCGTATTTCTCAGGTAACACCGAAATCACTAGCTGTCGAACTCAGAACCTCGACCGTTACCTGCGGCCAACCAGCCATCTTAACTATCAATTTTCAATTACCAATCTTCAATGATTCTTTCGCTCCTGTCGGAGCGGTGCACGCGGGACGCGTGCGTTCCATCGTCCTCAGTCCTCACTCCGGCAAATTCTGGCGTTTCAGCATCGCCTTGAATCTAGGTTCCGTTCGCAGTTCCCCTAGCTCAGCGTAAACCCCATAATACTGGGCGTTTAGCCCATGTTCGTTCATTTCTTTCTCGAGCCGGTCAAGCGCTTTATCCTTCTCGCCAAGGCCGAGGTAGACAAGCGCAAACGCGTAACTCTGAACATACCGCTCTGAAGCTTCCTGTTTCAGCTCATCGAGCAGCTTCAATGCCTCGGCTCGCGAGCCCGACTTCGCGAGCCAGAGCGCGAGAAATCCCTTTCCGGTCGGGTCGGGATTCAGCTCAAGTGAATGACGCGCTTCTGAAATGGCCAGCGGATACTTTCCTGCCACGCCATAAGCCAGGCCCAATTGCTGGTGGGCATAACCGAAGTTCGGGTCCAGCTCCAGCGTGCGCTTGTATTGTTCGATCGCTTCATCGCGACGACCGGCGTAAAAGAGGATGTCTGCGAGCCGAGTGCCTATAATAGGAGACAGCGGGTCAAGTTCTTCGGCACGTTTTAACTCAGCGATCGCCTCATCAAACCGCTTTGCCGGCGGAAGGACCTCGGAACCGAGCCATTGATGGGCTGTCGCGTAGTTCGGGTCGAGTTCGATCGCGCGGCGTAGTTCCTTCTCCCCCGCATCCCGATCCCAATCATAATAAATATGGTAGACCCCTATTGCGGCATGCGGAGCCGCTAGTGAATCGTCGAGTTCCAAAGCTCGCAACGCTGCGGTCC
Source organism: Acidobacteriota bacterium (assembly GCA_024640445.1). Lineage (GTDB taxonomy): Bacteria > Acidobacteriota > Blastocatellia > Pyrinomonadales > Pyrinomonadaceae > Aridibacter. Next base: position 1,013 of record JAHEEZ010000282.1, read on the forward strand.
TAGCTTTCGGAAGGCTGTCCATCGGCTTCTCAATGCTCCAGGCCATATAGAGAGCGTAGGTCTCAGCCAGACCCGAATACGCGAGAGCATAGCCTGGGTCCTTGTCGATTGCCTGCTGAAAGTATTCCGCCGCCTGCTTCAGCGAAGATATGGTCCGCTTGTTCCACAAGAATCGACCCTTCAGGTATAGCTGATAGGCTTCCGGATCGGTCGTGGCGCGTTTTTCCACCTTGGCAGCATCTTCACCGGATAGTTTTGACTGGAGTTTCCCGGAGACATCACGGGCGACCTCGCTCTGAAGAGCGACGAGATCTGAGCCTTTTCGATCATACTTATGGCCCCAGATAGTGTTCTCCGTCTCGCCGTCTATCAACTCGACGCTCAACGTAAGTTGATCGCCCTGCCTGATCACACGTCCCGTCAATATGGTTTGTACACCCAGTTTTGAAGCCACTTCCTTGGGATCGAGATCCTTGCCCTTGTACCGGAAGACAAGAGACCGGGCCTTTACGCTCAAATTCGGAACTTGCGAGAGGCTGTTGATAAGGGTCTCGGTCATGCCGTCCGAAAGGTACTCGAGATTAGCGTCTCCGCTCTCGTTCTTGAACGGCATCACGGCGATCGATTCGATCTGTTTCGAGGAGCCGCGGCCAAAGATCCAGTAAACTCCGGCTCCCAGCGCCGCGACGACGAGGATCCCTACCAAACCGGCAATAATGGTCGCTCTTCTTGATGTGGTTTTCGGTGCTCTCCCTCCATGCTCGTCGCCGTAAAGCTTCGTCGCCTCGGCATCCGCCGGATCGAGCGTACGCGTCGGTGTTTCGCCGGTCACCCCAGCGTCAGGCAGGATCGCGGTCCGCGGCTCGTCCATCGACGCCGGGCCGTCGAGCAGCGCCGCTCCGTCATCGAGGCAGAAGCTCAACGTCGGGTCATTGTAGTCACGGCCGCATTGGGGGCATCTTTTCATATCGAACCGTTAACATGGCGGAATCGGAAACGATTGATGAGTAATGGGTGCTGAGATATTGATAATTAATCGTTGAGAATTGGTAGTTGAAGAACCGGTTCCGGTCACGGATCAACGCCAGCATACGATCGACCCATGCACGGGCAGACAATTCGTCCAATTATCAACTATCAATTATCAATTCGGAAATGTATCTTCCCTAGGCCCTCACTTCGGCAGATTCATACGATCGAGAAATTCGTTGAATCGAGGATCCGGACTCAGGCTTTCGAGCACACTGTCGAAAGTCAGTAGAGTCAAAGTGTGTTCCCGGTCCTGAAACGCACGGTCGAGCCACTCAAATGCTCGGTCCCTGTCGCCGATTCCGGCATAAACCATTACAAAGGCAATAGGGGAAATGTAACGCGTCTTCGATAGTTCTTTCAGTTCTTCGATCACCTTTTCGGCATCTTCTTTTCTTCCCGTCTTCCCGTATGCGTAGCCAAGGTATCCCAAAGTCGACGAGCTAACTTCCAGGGCTCGGGCCTTTTCCGTCGTTCTGACAGCTTCCTGGGACTGTCCCTTCTGCATATAGGTCACCCCGAGTCCCAGAGTGGCCCACCAGGAATCCGGATCTAACTCAAGTGCTTTTCGACACAGTTCCATCGCCCGATCTACATTTCCCGCTGCCATGAGGATCCCGGCCATATCCATATTCATATTAAGATCAAGGGGCGTTCGCCTCAGCAGCGTTTCCTGCATCTTGATCGCTTCGTCATACTTCCGGATCGCTGCGAGATATAGCGGATAACTGGGAGGGTATGATGGGTCAAGTTCATTTGCCCTCTTCCATTCTCTTTCCGCCGAAGGGTAGTCCCAGTCGTACCAAAACAGGATCTTTCCAAGAAGAAAGTGGGTTTCCGCGAGGGAATCGTCGATAGCCAGCGCCTTCAAAGCCGCCGCTTTTGCCCTTGGTGCCGCTTCCTTGGGAGGTATATAGAACCCATTTTCAAAGTCGTAAGCGTTGGCGATCCCGTGGTAAGCCAATGCGTAGTTCGGGTCGACGGCGATGGCTTGCTCAAAATACTCGATGCCCTTTTTCGCTCCGTCCTCAGTATATTTAGACAGATGGAAATTGCCTTTGAGATAGAGCTGATAGGCTTCGGAATTGGCCGTGTAGGTCTTTGTCACCCTCGTTTCTTCGGCGTCCGATATTTTCGGCTTAAGTCTTGAAGAAACATCGCGGGCGATCTCGGATTGCAAGTCCACGAGGTCGCTCTGCTGCCGGCTGTATTGCTGGCTCCATACCACTTTGTCCTGAGCGACGTCGATCAACTCAACGAAGAGCGAAATCTCCTTTCCTCGTTCGGAAACCCTTCCGTTCAGGATCGCCTGTACTTTCAATTCACCGGCAATGGTAAGAGGATCTGTATCTTTGCCCTTGTACCGGAAAACGGTTGAGCGCGGCTTAACGTCAAGATTGGGCAGTTTCGAGAGACTGCTGATCAGTGTTTCCGTCATGCCGTCCGACAGATATTCGACGTCCGCGTTTCCGCTTTCATTGACGAACGGCATCACGGCGATCGAATCGATCTGCTTTGCATTGGAGTCAAAGTAGCGGTATCCGAAATATCCCCCGAACGCGATGACGGCAGCAAGGATCGGTGCGATAAGGAGCCGTTTGTCGAAACTCTTCTGATGAACGTCGCCGGTACCCGAAGGCAATACAGCCGTGTCCGCCGCTTCGCCGGCCTCTAATGTGCGGGTCGGCGACTCGCTCGTGTCCGTGGTACCGGGCAGGATCTCGGTCAGCGGCTCGTCCACCGACGCCGGGCCGTCGAGCAGCGCCGCGCCGTCGTCGAGGCAGAAGCTCAACGTCGGGTCGTTGTAGTCACGGCCGCATTGTGGGCATTTCTTCATATCAATCGATCAGGGCGCGAAACAGAGTGATGAGTGCTAAGAGATGAGGACTGAGAAAATTGATAGTTGAGAATTGAATGTATTTCTCAAGTCATACCGAAATCACGAGCTGTCGAACTCAGAACCTCGACCGTTACCTGCAGCCAACCAGCCATCTTAACTATCAATTTTCAATTACCAATCTTCAATGATTCTTTCGCTCCTCGCGGAGCGGTGCACGCGGGACGCGTGCGTTCCCTCATCACTCAGTCCTCACTCAGCCCTATCTTCTTCAACAACGCCTTGAAGCGAGGCTCCTCCCGAAGACCGTCCCATCTCACATCCGATCCGAGTGTGGACACGACAAAATCGCCCCTGCCGTTCGCGACCGCTTTTTCCAGGATATCCATCGCCTTTTCCTTGTTGCCTAAACCCAACTCAATCTTAGCAAGCCACATGTCGTCATCCACGACATCGCTTGCATTGGAACTTTCCTGATACAACGCGAAAAAATATTGCCAAAATCCACGCTTACCTGATGCACTGAGCGACTGTTTTAACTCTTTGG
>JAHEEZ010000064.1 GCA_024640445.1 Acidobacteriota bacterium
ACGTGGCAGAAACGCGACCGTCAGGGACCGTGCCCTTCAGCGAATGGTGAATTGTGAATGGTTAGAGGCAGAAACGCGACCGTCAGGGAGCGTGCCCTTCAGTGAACCGTGAATTGTGAAACGTGAATAGTTAATAGTGAATTGTGAATGGTAAGAGGCAGAAACGCGACCGTCAGGGAGCGTGCCCTTCAGTGAACCGGGAATTGTGAAACGTGAATAGTTAATAGTGAATTGTGAATGGAACGAGGCAGAAACGCGACCGTCAGGGAGCGTGCCCTTCAGTGAACCGTGAATTGTGAACCGTGAATAGTTAATAGTGAATTGTGAATGGTAAGAGGCAGAAACGCGTCTCTTCCTGAAGATTTGCTTCGGTCACATCCTTTCTTTCTTAGCGATTCTCGCGCCCTCTGAGTTGAACCCAAAGCCCGGCCCCCAGGAATCCCAACCTTACACTCCTGCGTTTCGCCACCGATGCGTTTGAGCAACCGTCGGTCGAAAATGGCTAAGATCGACCACGAAGATGCACGAGGATGACTTAGGGAGTACGAAGGTGCACGAATGAACAGAAGCGGTTGGGGCTTCTCGAAGGATCGGCAAACTACTGCTATATCTGCGGTTAACACCTACCCAAAAGTAAAGGCCGCGCAAATCGCGCGGCCTTCCTGATTATTCCGTCCACCTTGAGAAGCCTTAATCCCGCCCGCTTTTCTTCCAGTCAGCCAGAAATGCGTCCAGTCCCTTGTCCGTCAAAGGATGCTTGATGATCTTCTTGAAGACGTCGAAGGGGACCGTGGCGACATCGGCTCCTGCCAGAGCGCTGTCAACGATATGCATCGGGTGGCGAATGCTCGCGGCGAGAACTTCAGTCTCGAACCCGTAGTTGTCATAGATCTGCACGATCTGCCGGATCAGTTCCATGCCGTCCTGTGAAATGTCGTCCAGACGGCCTATGAAAGGCGAGATGTATCCCGCGCCCGCCTTTGCAGCGAGAAGCGCCTGGCTCGGCGAGAAGCAAAGCGTCACGTTGACCTTCGTTCCTTCCTCGCTGAACGTTTTCGTCGCCTTCAACCCGTCCCAGGTCAGAGGGCACTTGATCACAACGTTGTCGGCGATCTTCGCGAGCTCTCGACCCTGCTCCAGCATTCCTTCGTAATCGACCGCGGTCACCTCGGCGGAAACGTCCCCGTCGACTATGTCGCAGATCTCCTTGATCCTTGTCTTGAAATCGACGTTACCCTCCCTGGCGATCAGGGAGGGATTCGTTGTGACTCCGTCCAGAAGTCCCAGGTCTGCCGCTTCTCGTATCTCGTCAAGATTTGCCGTATCAACAAAAAATTTCATTATTGTCTCCGTGGATAAAGATTTTGTCTGAAAGAACTTGAAATGAGCCTTTTTTCGCTAATCCCTAACAGGATTTGAAAGTGTCCCGATCGAATCGATCTCGACCGTGCAAACATCACCCGGGTTAAGTCTGGAAACCCCCGAGGGGGTGCCGGTCGCGATGAGGTCGCCGGGCAAAAGTGTCATGTGGTTTGAAATGTACCTTATGAGAAAGGGAATATCAAAGATCATGTCTCTTGTACGCCCTTCCTGTCGCGTTTCTCCGTTTACGGTGACTTTGAGAGCAAGGTCGGAGCCTGCTGCGTCGGTCTCGATGAACCTGGAAACGGGGCAAAAAGTATCGAACGACTTCGCGCGCGTGAACTGGACGTCCCTTTTCTGAAGATCTCGAGCGGTGACGTCGTTGACGCAAACGTAGCCGAGAACATAATCAAAGGGATCCTCATCTACGGGGATCGCCTTGCACCTGCGTCCGATAACAATACCGAGCTCCCCTTCGTGTTCCACTTGCCGGGACTGAGAGGGAAGCTTTATGGCATCACCCTCGGAAATGAGCGCGGTCGGAGCCTTTAAGAACAAAAGCGGTTCGGTAGGAAGAGGATTGTTCAGTTCCAATGCGTGCGCGGCGTAGTTCCTTCCGACGCACACTATCTTCGATGGGTTGACCGGAGGCAGGAACGCTTCGACCTCGCCGGCCGCCACCGATTCCCGGTTTGTCAACGGAAGCTCCAACCCGGGCAGCCAGTATTTCGGGAAGAGGCGAAGACCATCATCATCGGCATAGGAATATCGGGGTTCTGAATCCTTGAGTATCCTGCAGATCTTCATATCAGAGTGCGGTATCCGACACGACATCCGAAGGCGGACTCACATTTCCGTCTCCGTCTATCGCTGTTACATAGTAATGGTAAGTTGTCCCGGATCGGACGGCCTTGTCGATGAAAGAGGTCACATCGATCGGCTTATCCGTAAGAAGTTGCCATTTTGAAAGATCGAGATTCGGATCCTCGGACCTGAAGACCTTGTACCCAACGACGTCTTTCTCTACGTTCGCCGCAAAAAAGATGGATATCGTGTTCGGCGCAGCCGCGATCGTGAGCGACGAAGGAGCTTCCGGCGGGAAGATGTCGACGGGCGTAACCGAGCGTTTCGAGGAGTCCAGGCTCTCAAGCTCTTCCGCGTTGCCACCGATCGACACGGTCCTCACGAAATACGAATATTTCTGGCCGAAAGTAAAGAACTCGTCACGGAACGTTGTCGCCTTCAGAGGCGAGTCGTTCAGACGCTTCAATTCACCTTTCGGATCGATCCTGTAAACGTTGTATCCGAGGATGTTCGCCGGTGTCGAGCCGTCAACATTCTTTTCGGGCGCTTCCCATCCGATCGTTATTGCTTCCTGAGAGACGGTCACCGAGGGATCGCCCGGACTCACGGCAACTCCCGCAGTCGGCTCAATGATAAGGAAATTGGAAAAGGCGGCCTTCTGGCCCTGGGAATTCACGAATCTGACCGAGTACCGGAGCCTGACCGGCTGTCCCGCGAACTGCAGGACATCAGTATATGACTTCTGCTTCAGAGCAAAATCCGTATCCGCGATCGGAACAGAGCTTATAAGCGTTGCCCTTGAGGCGAACTCATCCTCGGAAAGAGTCAGGGAGGCGCTCAGCGGTTCCGCGAGCCTGTAGACGTCCGCACGGCTTATATTCAATGTGCTTCCGTCCGGTGCGTTTCTCGCCGGCATCTGCCAGAGGACCCGGATCTCGTTGCCGCGCTGGATGCCGTTGATCGTAACTCTTTGAGCAACCCGCTCCACGGGAGGGAGTGGAGGCTTCCTTTTTCCGCATGAAGCAGCATTCAGCAAAGCCAAAAGCATCGCGATTAAGCACGATGCTTCCTTAAACGAAAAGTGTTTAATAGGTTTAAGATGCTTAAACAGCAGGTGCATAAAATTAAAGAATGTATCGGCGGAGGTCCTGGTCCCCGACAAGGTCTTCGAGTCTATCTCTTACGTACGCGGCGTCAATTACCTGGTGCTTGTTCTCAAGCTCGCTCCCGGCAAAGCTGATTTCCTCGAGCACCTTCTCGAGCAGTGTATGCAGTCTGCGGGCGCCTATGTCCTCCGTATTGCGGTTGATCTCTTCAGTCATTTCCGCAAGCGTAGTTATGGCGTCTTCAGTGAACTCGAGCACTATCTCCTCAGTCTTAAGCAATGCTTGATATTGCTTAATAAGCGAATTCTTAGGCTGTATAAGTATGCGCTTAAAGTCGTCGAGCGTCAGTGATTCGAGTTCAACCCGGATCGGGAAACGCCCCTGGAGTTCCGGGATCAGGTCTGAAGGTTTTGCTACGTGGAACGCGCCCGCCGCGATGAAGAGTATGTGTTCCGTGCTGACCATTCCGTATCGCGTGTTTACGGTCGTACCTTCGACTATCGGCAGAAGGTCCCTCTGGACACCCTCCCTTGAGACATCGGGGCCGCTTCCGCCGGAGCTTCCGCCCGCTATTTTATCGAGTTCGTCCAGGAAGATTATTCCGGCGGATTCCGTCTTCTGTACCGCCTCACGCGTGATCTGCTCCATATCCACGAGGTTCTCCTGTTCTTCGCGGATGAGAATTGTCCTCGCTTCCGATATCTTGAGGCGTCGGCGGACGGTCTTGGTGGGGAAGATGTTGCCGAACATGTCCTTGATGTTCACGCCCATGTCATCCATTCCCTGGCCGCCCACGAAATCGATCATCCCGCCTGAGCGGTCCTGTGTCTCGATCTCGATAATCCTGTCTTCGAGCTTTCCGTCTCTTAACTGCTGTTTGAGTTTTTCGCGGGTCCTGCCGAGGTTTGGCTTTGAATCTATGAAATCGAGGCTGTTGTCGGCTTGAAAATCGGGTTCCTGGGGATAACCCGACGTAGGGAGCAGCGAGTCGAGTATGATCTCCTCGACGTTCTCCTCAGCGCGCGCCCGAACTCTTTCAAAAGCTTTCTGCTTTGTCATATCAACCGCGACTTCGGTCAGTTCCCGGACCATGCTTTCGACATCGCGTCCAACATAACCCACCTCAGTGAATTTTGAAGCCTCGATCTTGATCAGGGGAGAGTCTGCCAACCTTGCGAGACGCCTTGCGATCTCTGTCTTTCCGACTCCAGTCGAACCGATCATAAGGATGTTCTTCGGAAGTACGTCTCTTGCGAGCTCGGGAGGGAGCTTCTGGCGCCTTATTCTGTTTCGGAGCGCGACCGCGACGGCGCGTTTGGCCGCAGCCTGGCCCACCACATACTTGTCCAGTTCTTCCACGATCTCACGCGGAGAAAGATCGTCAAGATGCCTCTCCTTTGCAAGTTCGCTCTGTTGTCCGCCTAACATTATTGCCATTTCTTAACTCGCTGGCCCAAAAACGTTCTCAGATTTCTTCGACGATTATGTCGTTGTTCGTGTAAATGCAGATCTCGCCCGCGATCTTCAACGCTTCCGAAGCAATCTCAGGCGCAGAAAGTTCTGAATTCCTCATCAATGCGCGCGCCGCCGCGAGGGCGTACATGCTGCCCGATCCTACCGCCAGAAGGCCTTCGTCCGACGCTATTACGTCACCTTTTCCAGATATCAGGAACGCGTCGGTTCCGTCAGTGACGATCATAAGCGCTTCGAGATGGCGCAGGTACTTGTCCGTGCGCCAGTCTTTCGTCAGTTCGATCGACGCCCTCTCGAGCTGACCCTGGAATTGCTCCAGTTTGCCCTCGAAACGGCTCAAAAGCGTGAACGCGTCTGCAGTGGCACCCGCAAAACCTGCGAGAACACGGCCCTGGTAGATGCGGCGAACCTTCCGCGCATTGCCCTTTATCACGGTCTCGCCCAGTGTGACCTGACCGTCTCCCGCCATCGCAGTCTTTCCGTCCCTTGAGACAAGAAGAACCGTCGTCGAACGGATCAATTTTTGATCGCCTGTTTGATTCATAAAAACGAAATGTAATGATAGAACTTCTGCCCCAAATGCTCAAATTGACAGTCGTCTGAGATTAGCGGAACATATTGAGGTTTATGAGTGAATATCCGAGGGTCGCATTGACGATGCGACTCGAACTTCAGACACGGCGTTTCTACCTTGGACGCGATTATTGCGAGGCGCTTCAGGCGCACGGCGCGGTGCCATTTCATCTTGGCCTTATTCCGGACCGCGAATACATTTCCAGGGCGCTCGACGCGTGCGAGGGGGTCCTCCTGCCGGGAAGCGACTCCGATGTGGATCCCCACAGGTACGGCGAAGAACCTCATTCAGCCTTCAAACGTAATATACCGGTCAAGGACGAGACGGATCTGCTGGTGCTGGAAGAAGCGGAAAAACGGAATCTTCCTGTTCTCGCGATTTGCTATGGGATGCAGGTGCTCAATGTTTACAGGGGTGGAAGTCTCTTTCAGGACATCGACAGCCAGATCGAGGGCGCGTTCAAGCACGATCAGGGAAAACCCCTGGAAAGGCTTTCGCACAAGATCGAAATAGAACCGCAAAGCCGACTTCGATGGATCTCCGAAGAGGGAACCGAAAAAGTCAATTCACATCATCATCAGTCGGTTAAGAAGGTGGGATCGGACCTCTTCGTTTCGGCGGTTGCGGCGGATGGCGTGATCGAGGCAATAGAGGATCCAAGGCCGGAACGGTTCGTGTTAGGGGTCCAGTGGCATCCCGAACTTGGATGGAGGGATGACAGATTCTCAGGCGACATCTTTAAGGTATTTGTTGAAGTTTGCGGGGAGCAGGCTAAGAGGTCACTTGAGGTCGAAGCGTGATCAGCTAAGTAGTTACTTTGAATGGGAATAGTTAAACTAGGGATAGAAAAGGTGTTAGCGTCTCCTGTTGAGACGCTCGGGGATGCCCGGATCGGCCTCATATGCAACCAGGCGTCGGTTGACCGGAACTACCTTCACGTTGCAGACCTATTTCGCAGCAAGGACAATATCAACCTGACTAAATTGTTCGGTCCACAGCACGGGATCCGTGGCGATGTTCAGGACAACATGGTCGAAACCTCGCATGGCACTGACGCATCGACCGGGCTTCCGGTGTTTTCTCTTTACAGCGAGACGAGAGAACCGACAGCCGAAATGCTTTCGGACATCGATGCGGTTGTATTCGACCTCCAGGACGTCGGTTGCAGGGTTTACACTTTTATTTACACTATGGCGAACGCGATGCGTGCCTGTGCGAATCACGGAAAGCGCTTCGTCGTGTGCGACCGGCCAAACCCGATAGGCGGGACTGCGGTGGAGGGAAATCTGCTCGAGCCCGGTCACGAATCGTTCGTGGGACAATTCCCGATCCCCATGAGGCACGGAATGACGGTCGGAGAACTCGCACAGCTCTTCAACGCAGAATTCCGCATCGGCTGTGATCTGACGGTCGTAACCATGGATGGCTGGAGCCGGGGAATGTATTATGAGGAGACCGGCTGCTCATGGGTGATGCCTTCTCCGAACATGCCGACGATCGATACGGCATTCGTTTTTCCAGGAACTGTCTATTTTGAAGGCACGCAAACGTCCGAAGGCCGAGGAACGACCAGGCCCTTCGAACAGATCGGCGCCCCTTTCGTGAATGCCGAGAGATTTGCGGCAGAGATGAATGAGCTTGCGCTGCCGGGCGTGTATTTTCGCTCGACAGTGTTCATGCCTACATTCCAGAAGCATGCTGGAAAGGGGTGCGGGGGCGTTTTTATTCACGTGACCGAACGTGAGGCATTCAAACCCGTGATCTCGGGTATCGCGCTCGCAGGAAAGCTCCTGGAAATGTACGAAGATAAGTTCCTTTGGAAGGAGCCGCCATATGAGTACGAATTCGAACGGAATCCATTCGACGTGATCTCCGGAACTTACGGGCTCAGAAAGCAGATCGAAAGCGGCTTGAGCCATAGGGAGATAGCCGAGAGCTGGGAGCAGGACGAAGCAGCATTCGGAGAGATTCGATCCGAGTATTTGATTTACTAAGAGGCGTGGTTTCAATAAGTTACATAGTTTATTGTCATTGATTCATTGAATTGTCGGCATGCAGACAATTAATCCTTCGCTTTAGCAGGTATTTATGGACAACAAATTCATGGTGGGCCTCGCGGCCTGGTTTTTCCCGGGAGCCGGCTATTTCCTTCAAAAAAGATGGAAGCGTGGTGCGATCGCGGGTGGAGCGATATGGCTTATGTTCATTATCGCGATAGCGAGCGGCGGGCAGTATTATCCAGGCCTGAAGTTCAACGAGGGGGCGCTGCTATATCTCCTGAACATATTTGCCAGACTTGGGAACGGAATTGGAGCGATCATAAGTTACTTGATGGGTATGAATGCGGCGGCGGATGCGGCCGGAATGTCGACGTTCGAATACGGAGGGCGTTTCCTGGAGGTTGCAGGATTGCTCAACTATCTCGCTGTCATTGATTCGATCGATATGCTTATGGGGAGGAAGAAATGATCCATTTTCTGTATCTGATTGGCTTCGCCCTGATCGTTTCCGCGGCCTTCGGCGTTTTCTCGAACGGTGAACCCCGGGAAAAAGTGTTATACGCCGTCAAGCTCTTCGCCCAGTTTGTGTTGATCAGCCTTGCGCTGGCCTGGATCTTTTACTTCATTCCCTGGTAATAAGATGGGCCTTGTCGAAACAGAAGCGCTGATCTTAAGGACTTACGCGCTTTCGGACGCCGACAAGATCGTCGTCGCTCTCACGCTCGACGAAGGCCTCGTCAGAGGCGTTGCAAAGGGCGCAAAACGATTGAAAAGCCGGTTCGGAAGCGGTCTCGAGCCGTTTTCGATAGTAAGGCTTTCGTATTACCAGAAGGAAGAAAGGGAGCTTGTATCGGTCTCAGGCATCGAGCTGGAACATTCCTATTTCGGAATCGCGTCAGATCCGGACTTCCTGAAAGCATTCTCATATGCTGCTGAATTGCTGGTCGCGTTCGCCCCGCCCCACGAAAAGAACGAAAGACTGTACCGGATGACGAAAGTATGTCTCGAAGCTTCCGCCGAGCGCGGCAACTACGCTGCGGTCCTTATGTATTTCGAGATATGGCTGCTCAAACTTGGCGGGTTCCTTCCGGGCTGGGATAGATGTTCGGTCTGCGGAAGGGAACCTACGGAAGATGAGTCCGTGAGTCTGGAAGCGGATTTCGCGGTCGCCTGCGGAAACTGCAGGGGACGCGGAAAGGTTCTAAGCCTTACGCCGTTGCAAAGAAAGGCTTTTACATATTCGCAGAAAACATCGCCTTTGAAGTTCATAGAGTTTGCGGAAGGCAATCCTGCGGAGATTGAAGCGGTTTCAGGGATCCTGAGGCGTATGATCGCCCGGATACTGAACAAGGAGGTCGGAGGCGCCGGCTCGTTCGCAAAGGGATAGATGAGAAGATTCAGTCCATTGATCTCCAGATACGTGCTGCAGGCCATTCTGCCGTACTTCTTTCTCACGTGGATACTTCTCAGCGTCATCTTTTTCGTACAACAGGCAGGCCGGTTTTCGGACCTTTTGTTCGGAGCGTCTGTGCCCAGCAGTCTCGTTTGGCAGCTCGCGGTCGCGTTAATACCTAACGTCGTGGCGTTCACATGCCCGATCGCGGCGCTTGTGGGCGTGATAATAGGCCTTTCCAGAATCCAGGGTGACAGGGAAATGGTCGCTATGCGTGCTGCAGGCGTGGGAAATCTGCAGATATCCGTGTTCATAGTGCTCCTGGGAATCGCTTTGTCGTTTTTCGCCTTCTTTGTAAACCTCAAAGGCGTTCCGTTTGCGGCCCAGATAGTCAGGCAAGTTGCGATTCGCGCCGCGATCCTGAAACTCGAATCGCCCGTGGAACCAGGCGTCTTCAACTCCGAGATCGAAGAGTTCACAGTTTATGTGAGGCAGGGTGATTTTGAGGCCGGGACCTGGCAGAAGATATTCATTCACCAAAAGGATGAACGCAACCACCAAGTGCGTCTGATAACGGCAGACTCTGGTCGTCTAGGTTATGGCGAAGAGGGAAAGGACCTGGACAGAGCTGAGATCGTGCTAAATAACGCAACTGTGACCACGCTTGATGAAAAGGGGGCGAAGGTTGTTTCTGAGAACGTTGACAAACTTCGACTTACCGTCGCGACGAAGCGGGGTGAATTGATCGAGAGGCTTGCGAAATCAAAAGAATCGCCGGAAGAGCTCGGGCTTAGTGAGCTGGCCGAGTATGCGAGGAACCAGGAAGGTCTTGAAAAGACTGAAGCATGGCTTTTGTGGCAAAGGAGGATAATACTCTCTGTCACGCCGCTGATCTTCTCGCTACTGGGGCTTGCTTTGGTCACAAAGTTCAATCGGGGCGGGCGTGGATTTGGTGTCTTTCTCGCCGTAGTAAGCCTGGTCGCTTATTACCTGATCACGTTGCTTGGCGAACAACTTGCCAGAACGGGCTCTATAAGTGTGCTGACAGGCGGTTTGTTGCCGATCGTCATTTCCGGTGGGGTGATCATATGGTTATTCTCTACACGCCGCCTTTTCTTGTCCCGGGGCGCGGACTTAATAAATCACTTTAAGAATCTTCTGCCGGACCGATCCCACGGTTCGAGGGCCGCGAAGAGTTCTTTTATCGATCTGACGACCGGTATTCTCGATTTCGATCTGATAACGACGCTGCTTCGGAACTATGTTTTCACGTTCGTGTTCCTGACGCTTATCTACCTGATCTTCACGGCTTTCGAACTTTGGAAGTTCGCGGGAACCATCGATAACGGCATCCCTCTCTTGGCGGCATATCTGTTCTTCCTGATCCCGTTTGTATACACGCAGCTTTCGCCTACGGCGCTGATGATCGCCACAATCGCGGCGTACGTGATGAAGTCGCGACAGAACGAGGTGGTGACCTGGACGGCGGCGGGAAGGAGCGTCTATCGGCTGCTTCTTCCATGTTTCTTACTTATGATGGTGATCGGCGTGCTCAATTTCGGCATACAGGAGTTCGTTTTCACACGCGCCAACCGTGTCCAGGATTCACTCAGGGACCGGATCAGAAGCCGGAACCAGGTTTTGAACAGGAGCGGCACGGTCTGGGCTTCCAATGACAATCGGATATTCTCGTTCAAACTCCCAAATGCGTCTGATAACGTAAAAGGGATAGATCTGAAAGACCTTGTGGTGTACGAATTTGACAAAGGGAACCGAAGGTTGGCGGCGGTTTACAAGGCTTCTGACGCGAACTGGGATGAAGGCGGGATAGATCTGACGTCAAACGTGGAGAAACTCGATATTAGCCCGGACGGAGAGGCGAAAGAAACAAGGCCGGGAAAGTTCCTCCTGAAGGAAGACTACAACCCGCTTAACCGGACGATCATGAAGCCGAGCCATATGACCGTTTTCGATACGCAGGACAGGATCGAAAATACGGACTCGGAGAGCGAAAGGCGGCTTTATTCGGTCGCGCTGCAGAAGAAGTACTCGACGCCTTTTCTTCCGTTCATCATCACGCTTTTTACGGCGCCGTTTGCGCTCACGCTCAGCCGAAAGGGAAATGTGATCACGATCGGATACGCTGTAGCGCTTTGGCTCGGTTTTATGGGTACGGTAAGCGTTTTTGAGCAATTCGGAAGCACAGGTCTTCTCACGCCTGCGATCGCGGTCTGGAGCCCGCTTGTGTTGTTTACGGTTTTGGGCCTGATCTTGATCTCCCGCGTGAAGACTTAAACCGTCCGAGACAGTGTAAAATTAGGGTGTCTTAAAACGATTTCATAATGATTAACAAAAAGGATTAGTGAATGAACCTTAAGTCATTGATTGTGCTGGTCGTTACTTTCACCATCTTTTCACAATCGTTCTTCTCCCAAACAATTGAAAAGAATCGGTTGATAGTCCTCACGGATATCGAGGCCGACCCGGACGATTCCCAGTCTTTGGTCCGTTTGCTTGTGTATTCAAATGAGATCGAGATTGAGGGGCTGATCGCGACTACATCGTGCTGGCATAAAACGCGAGTCGATCCTGACTCTATTAGGAAGATCATTAAGGCCTACGGAAAGGTGCGGGCCAATCTTGAGAAACACGAAAGAGGGTTTCCGACTGCGGACAGCCTCATCAGTTTGGTAAGCCAGGGATTGCCGGTCTACGGGATGGAGGGCGTTGGAGAAGGGAAGAATTCAGAAGGTTCTGATCTGATCATAGAGGCATTGGAGAAAGTGGACGACCGTCCCCTATGGATTTCTGTATGGGGCGGCGCAAGTACTCTGGCGCAGGCGTTATTTGAGATCCGAAGAACAAGGTCAGGCGAGGATGCCACGAGGCTGATCTCAAAACTCCGCGTTTACACCATCTCCGATCAGGACGACACCGGTATCTGGATCAGGAAGACATTTCCAGATCTGTACTACATAGTTAGCCCGGGCGACGCCTATGGGAGCGCGACGTGGAACGCCATCAACAGCGTTATCGACGGAATAAGTAACGAATCGATCAGCAATTCGTGGCTCGCGAAGAACATTCAACAAGGACACGGCCCGCTCGGTGCCGCATACCCGGACGTGGCTTATGGCATGGAAGGTGATACGCCTTCGTGGCTGCAGCTCATCCCGAACGGGCTGAATTTCCCGGAGAGACCGGATTGGGGCGGCTGGGGAGGTCGCTACGAACTCAGAATCCCGGACTTCTCAAAGGCTCGAAAAGGAGATTCAGGTGTTCCGTTCGAAGCCGACCCAAGGGCGATCTGGACTGACACTTCAGATACATATGCTCCTTTCAAGAGTTCTGAATATGGAAGGACAGTTGAACGGGAATCTAGGACGTTCAAAGGAAACAAGGTCTCCCTGTGGAGGTGGCGCGACGACTTTCAGAATGATTTCGCCGCTCGTATGGACTGGACAGTTAGGTCATTTGAGGAAGCGAACCATCCGCCCATCGTCCGTTTGGGGCATCCACCTGAGATCACGGCTCAATCCGGCCAATTCATTTCTCTGATGGCCAGGGATAGTACCGATCCGGACGGGGACCACCTGAGTTTTCTATGGTTCAATTATCCGGAAGCGGGTGATCTTCATGAGCCTATCGAAGTGTCCCCGGCGAACCTTTCAAACGCATACATTCGCCTGCCGGACGTCAAGAGGGAGGTCACTGTCCATTTCATAGTGAGGGTCACTGACAAAGGGACGCCTGCGCTTTCAAGGTATGGAAGGGTGATCGTGAGGATCTTTCCGAATCGGCAGTAGGAGGCCTTGTTGCGGATCTTTGGCCGGGTGCACTAACCGCTGAGACACAAAGGCGCGGAGAAATTTGGAGCGGGAGAAACCCGTCAAGAATTTGGACCTTGACCTGTATCGGATTCTTCCGTCCTGCTAAAACCCCTGCAACTCTGCATTTTCGCGGTGAAGCCTTGTGCCGCCGCTGAAACGGCTAAGAGGATTGGGCATCGGTAACCTCACGTTCCGTTTCGCTTTTTGCGAAAGCTGCAATTTCGCTTTTAGTCTAAATCCCGAAACATCTCTGCGTCTCCACGACTCTGCGGTTGATCTTCTTTAAGCCCGTCGCTACCGCTCCGGGTACTGATTACCCTCCGCTAAAGCTCCAGATCCCGAGTCGATGGTCCTTGGTCAATGAAAGAGCCGCCGGAAGCATAATACTCTCAGCGGCGTATCCACTTCAACTTAAAGTGAATATTTAGGTGCCGGTTTCCCATCTGTTCTTGTATTCGATCATTTCAGAGGTAAGGGTGTCGATCGAAATTCCGAGTGCGTCACGCTTCAGCGGAGCGATCTCCTGGTCGATTTCTTCAGGAAGAAGGTGAACCTTAGTCCCCATATCCTCTGGATGGCGTTTATTGTGAAAGAGGATGAATTGACGGATGTAATAGACGTAGGATTTCTCGGTTTGGCGGCTCATATGCCGCATCCGGATTACATTCCGAACCTGAGTGAGGAGTTTCGGTTTGCTCATTGCTCTTATTTTCTGCCAATTCGGCTGCCAATGATATTATCTAAACGCGTCCGGAGTCGCAATGTTTTCTCGTTTGAAAGCTGAATGTGACCGATAACCCATCGAACTCAGGGAAATGTCGGTCAGATGAAAGATAATTATAGTTATGTGTTCAGGCGGAAGTCTGATTCCGACCCATAGCGGAAGTTTCTGCTATAGCCCGTTAATCATTGTTAAACGGTCTTCTTTTGGGGTAAAAAAGACCTAAATCCCGCACTTTATGACTTCCGGAGGGGGTGGCTGTGAAGGAAAAACTACAAGAATATGCGTTGATCGCTGAAATCATTGGCGGAGTTGCCGTTGTGGCCTCTTTGATCTTCGTTGGTATTCAAATCAGCCAAAATAACAACTTGATGGCAGCTGAGGCTCGCTACAATAAACTTTCAGCATCCAAAGAAGCTTTTAACATCTTGTCTACAAACGGTGAATTAGCAGAAATTATGATCAAGTGGGACAACAACGAACCGTTAACGGAAGTTGAAGAATACCGGGCCTCACATGCTCAATATCGGACGTTGGCTAATATGGAATGGATGTATCGGGAAATGCCTCTTGATAGCCCTGAAAGGCGAAATTTAAGACAACTAGCTGACGGTTTTATAGCTATCGAAAATAACAAGAAGTTATTTGAACGTAGAAAACAAGGCTATGATGAAGGTTTCGTTGCTTGGATAGAGTCTATGTATTGATCCAAAAATATCCGCTTTTGGCCGAAAGCAGTCATACAGTACGCTTGAAATTGTGAACACAACACATAACAAGCGCGAGCAATGCAGCCCTTCGGGCTCGGACGTCGCTTCGCTCCGCCGTTGTTGCGGTCGTTAGATGCACAAGGAAGTCATATGACCAAGATGCCCATCAATGAAGTTCCGGAAGTAGCTGCTGGTATTGCGACCCAGTCGGGCTTTGCCGAGGTTCAGGGCGGACGGCTTTACTACGAGTCGGCCGGCTCGGGCGATGCCGTCGTGCTAGTCCACGGCAACGCCGGGGATTGTCGACACTGGGACGCCCAGTTCGGCGCTCTGGCTATTGGCTATCGGGTCATTCGGTACGATGTGCGCGGCTTCGGCGATTCGTCCCTGCCTGAGGAAGATCGCCCTTACTCCGACCATGAGGACCTCGCGGAACTACTAGACCATCTCGGCATCAAAGCTGCCCACGTCGTCGGTTTTTCGATGGGGTCGGCCATTGCTGTCGACTTTTCCCTCGCCTATCCTGACAGGACGAGATCGCTCGTCCCGGTCGGTCCCTGGGTGTTCGGGTATTCGTCACCGGCCGAGCAAAGCATGTTCGCCGATTTTGCCCGAGTCAGCGTTGCGATGGAAGACGGGGGCGCGGAAGCAGCCGCGGACGCGTGGATTAGCGCGCCATTTCTTTCGGCCGCCATTATCGATCCGGCGGCAGGGGAACGGCTGAGACAAATCGTTAGCGACCACTCCTTTTGGGCCTTTTCTCATTGCAGTCCCCAGCGACCGCTCCAACCGAGCGCGGCGGGCCGCACCAGCGAGATCCAGTCGCCCACGTTGATTTTGGCGGGCGAGCATGACATACCCGCGTGTCTGGAGGTTGCTGCTTTGCTTCATGAGTCGGTTCCAGGGTCACGGAAGGTCATCATGAAGGAGACCGGCCACCTGCTACAAATTGAGAAACCTGATGAATTCAATCAACACCTGGTCGAGTTTATCGACACCGTAGGCCGCGGCGGCGTCTAATTATTGTTCGCTGCTAAACATGAGTTCCAGCCCGTCCTACACTCTCGATAACGTGTGCGAGGCCATCCGTGATGGCGACGCAGAATTTATTCGTGTTGCAATCGAGTCTGGCTTCGATCCCAATACAGAGAACTCGGAGGGATACACCCCGTTGCACTACGCAGCGGAGTTGCAGAATCCCTCAATGGTAAAGTTACTTCTCACCCACGGTGCTAATCCCTTGCACAAGGACCGAATGGGATATGACGCATCCGACATTGCGGCATGGCATGGTGAATGGCGGATGGGCGCTTACACCACAGAATCAACCGAGATACGAGCTCTCCTGAAGGCCCACTCGAAATCATCGAATGCAAGCGTGTTTTCGTGGCTGAAGAAACTTTTTCCGTCGTGAGACTCGCGAAATGAAACGACCTGACAAGAAGCCAGCGAACCATTGCATGCAATGGAGCGGCGGTGGAGACCTTTTACCGGTAGTGACCGTTTTCCCTCCGCCCGCTGATGCATAACGTTGATCATCCTCGGACCCTCCCTTGTCACTGTCCTGCCCCTCTCTAACAGCCTGCGTTCGGTTCTGCGCGTCGCTGGCGTTCCGGATTCTGTTTCATCGGTCAATGGTCAATGTTCAATGAGGCGTGACGCCGCTACGCGGCTCAAGAGGATTCTTGTGGCCTTATACCCCGGGTTTCGCTTCGCTGCACCCGGGGCTACCCTTCGTCCGTCCCTTCAGGACTCGTTGAGTCCGGCTGGACTTCCCGAGTTTCAGGTTAAGGGGCGAACTGCAATTCGGGTTT